>JBBSPH010000029.1:0-15820 GCA_038258985.1 Flavobacteriales bacterium | reverse complement strand
ACGAATTTTCTGCCCACATCAATGCACTGGGTAACAAGAACAAGCAGTACCGTACATTCATGGGATTGGGCTACAACGCTGCAATCGTTCCTGCCGTGATACAGCGTAACGTCTTGGAAAATCCGGGTTGGTACACTGCTTATACTCCGTACCAGGCAGAAATCGCACAAGGTCGTCTGGAAGCCTTATTGAATTACCAAACCATGGTAACCGATTTGACAGGAATGGAGCTTGCAAATGCTTCATTATTGGATGAATCTACTGCAGCAGCGGAGGCGATGACTTTATTGCTTTCTGTCCGCGATCGTGAGCAGAAAAAAAATAATCACATCAAATTTTTTGTGGATCAAGATGTCCTGCCACAAACAAAAGAACTGTTGAAAACCCGTGCGATCCCTTTGGGTATTGAGTTGATGGTTGGGAATCCACAGGAAATGGACAAGAATGATTCTTTTTATGGAATCCTACTTCAATATCCAGGTGCCAGTGGGAACGTTGTGGAATATACCGCTTTCGCGAAAGCGTGTCAGGACAAAGGCATACGCATCGCAGTGGCAGCTGACATTTTATCATTAGTCGTGCTGGAAGCACCCGGACACTGGGGTGCAGACGTGGTGGTGGGACCCACACAACGCTTTGGTATTCCCTTAGGTTATGGAGGTCCTCACGCGGCATTTTTTGCCACCCGTGAAGAATTCAAGCGACAGATTCCCGGCCGTATCATAGGCGTTACCAAAGACATGGATGGCAAGCGTGCGCTCCGTATGGCATTGCAAACGCGCGAGCAGCACATCAAACGCGATAAGGCGACGTCAAACATTTGTACAGCACAGGTTTTGCTGGCAGTTATGGCGGGCATGTATGCGGTGTACCATGGTCCTAGAGGCCTGAAATTTATTGCTGGTAAAGTGCACAAACACGCAGCAACCCTGGCAGATGCCGTTGAAAAACTAGGCGTTTATCAGACGAACGAGCATTATTTTGATACGCTCAGCTTCAAAACCAACGCTGCAGCAGTGCGTAAGGTAGCTCTAGAAATGGAAATAAACTTTTATTATCCAGACGATGAAACCGTGCAGGTTTCTATAAATGAAACCACCTCGCTTGCAGATTTGAATGATATTGTTTCCGCTTTCGCGAAAGCGGTTTCAAAGGAATTCTCACCCATTACCGAGTTACTGAAAGAAACACATCTTGGCGTGGGACGCCAGACAGATTTCTTAACCTATAAAGTGTTCAATTCCTACCACAGTGAAACGGAATTGATGCGCTACATTAAGAAATTAGAACGCAAGGATCTTGCGCTCAACCATTCCATGATCGCCTTAGGATCTTGTACCATGAAGCTCAACGCAGCATCAGAAATGCTGCCGCTTTCCAACCCGCAATGGGGAAACATTCATCCATTTGTACCTGTTGATCAAGCGGCTGGATACCAGGAAATGCTCAAGAAATTAGAGTTACAATTGAACGAGGCCACTGGTTTTGCGGGAACCTCCTTGCAACCTAATAGTGGTGCGCAAGGCGAGTTTGCAGGATTGATGGCGATACGTGCCTATCACTTATCCCGCGGCGATGACCATAGAACCATTTGTTTGATTCCATCCAGTGCACATGGCACAAACCCAGCCAGCGCTGTTATGGCGGGTATGGAAGTTGTCGTAACAAAAGCCTTAGAAAACGGGAATATTGACGTGGATGACCTGCGGGAGAAAGCAGAAAAACACAAGGATAACCTCAGCTGTTTGATGGTGACCTACCCTTCTACCCACGGTGTGTATGAAAGTGCCATCAAAGAAATTACAGCATTAATTCATAAAAATGGCGGTCAGGTGTATATGGATGGCGCAAATATGAACGCACAGGTTGGTTTGACCAATCCTGGGAATATAGGCGCAGATGTTTGTCATTTGAACCTGCACAAGACTTTCGCAATACCACACGGTGGCGGTGGACCTGGCGTTGGCCCTATTTGTGTCGCTCCGCAATTGGTTCCTTTTTTACCTAGTAACCCGATTATACCGACCGGTGGCGATCAAGCAATCACGCCGATAAGTGCAGCTCCTTTTGGAAGTGCGCTTGCCTGCCTTATATCTTATGGATACATATGCATGCTGGGTGCTGATGGTTTGAAAAAATCAACCGAATATGCGATTGTCAATGCCAACTATATCAAGGAACGATTGAAAGGTAGTTACGAATGTCTCTATTCTGGTGAACAAGGCCGTGCTGCACATGAGATGATCATTGATTGCCGACCATTTAAAGACCATGGAATTGAGGTGGTGGATATTGCAAAACGATTAATGGATTATGGCTTCCATGCTCCTACCGTTTCTTTTCCCGTAAACGGTACCATGATGATCGAGCCAACAGAATCTGAAAGCAAGGTGGAAATGGATCGTTTTTGTGATGCGATGATTTCAATCCGACAAGAAATCAAGACATGTTCAACAGACGAGCCCAATAATGTTTTGAAAAATGCACCACACACGATGATGATGTTGACGTCAAATGAGTGGGACTTTCCATATTCACGAGAACACGCGGCTTATCCTCTAGATTGGGTAGCAGACAATAAATTCTGGCCTACCGTAAGACGCGCAGATGATGCATACGGCGATAGAAATTTGATGTGTACTTGCGCACCAATGGAAGAATATTTATAGATTAAAAATCCAAAACCGAGGTTTTGGATTTACCTATTTACTATGCATGCATAGAAAAAGTAGCTATTAAATAGGAAAATTAACTTTTTATAACTTCTTTTACCGATTATTATCATTTATGAAAGCTAAGATTACCGGAGTAGGAAGTTACGTTCCCGATGTAGTTAGAAAAAATGAGGAGTTCATGAACCATGAGTTTATGAATAATGATGGTAGCTCCTTTGGCAGTGATAATGCAACGATCATCCAAAAGTTTGTAGCCATTACTGGTATTGAGGAGCGCCGTTACATGCGTGACGAACAACTTACCAGTGACATGGCGGTAATCGCCGCAGAAAAAGCGATAGCCGATTCCAAGACAGATCCAGAAACGATTGATTTTATAATTGTTGCCCACAATTATGGTGATGTAAAAGCAGATGGAGGCAGTAGTGATATGGTACCTAGTCTAGGTACGCGTGTGAAGAAGAAATTAGGTATCAAGAATCCAGCA
Source organism: Flavobacteriales bacterium (assembly GCA_038258985.1). Classification (GTDB taxonomy): domain Bacteria; phylum Bacteroidota; class Bacteroidia; order Flavobacteriales; family Flavobacteriaceae; genus Nonlabens. Next base: position 12,658 of record JBBSPH010000029.1, on the reverse strand, counting down.
TGCGTAGCCTATGATGTACTATTCGGTTGTCCGGGATGGATTTTAGGATTGACACAGGCAGATTCTTTCATAAAATCTGGACTTGCTAAAAAGGTGTTGGTCATAGGTGCAGAAGCACTTTCTAGAGTGGTTGATCCACACGACCGTGATAGCATGATTTATTCCGATGGCGCAGGTGCAGTTATTCTAGAACAAAGCGATAACGATCAAGGAATAATAGGTCAAGCCACAGCAACCTATACTGATGAAGAGGCCTTTTTCATTTTCAATGAGAAGTCTTATAATCTTGAACGTAAAGACAAAACGCAGTATATCAAAATGTACGGCCGTCGTATTTACAATTTTGCACTTTCCAAAGTTCCAGAAGGAATGAAGTGCGCCCTTGATCAATCTGGTGTGGATATCAAAGATTTGAAAAAGATTTTCATCCATCAAGCCAATGAAAAGATGGATGAGGCTATCGTTACCCGATTCTATAAATTATACGGATTGGAGATGCCCAAACACATCATGCCGATGATTATCCATAAATTGGGTAACAGCAGTGTCGCTACCGTACCTACCGTTATGGATCTTGTGATGAAAGGCCAGATGGAAGATCATAAGGTAGAACGTGGGGATGTTGTGATGTTCGCAAGTGTAGGCGCAGGTATGAACATCAATGCCATCGTTTACAGGTATTAGGCAACCTAAGTTTTATCTATAATGATAAATTCATAAGAATTGACCTCAATTCTTCATAACTATTTCCCATCTTCAACTTATGAAATCCTTCCAGCGAGGTTTCTGATGTAGCGTGATCTGGAATCGCCTTCACAATTATATCTTGGAATTTATTCGGGTGTGCAGTTTCAACGAATAACCCAAGTTCATCTGCTGTCAAGCTTTCTTCTAGTGCACGCTTCCCCACCGCACCATGCGGATCTAGAATATAACCAGTTTGCTCAAAAGTTTCTTTCATCTCGGCCACCGTTTGGTCGTTCGTAACGCTACTAGAGCTCACCACGCTTAAAATTTTATCCTTATCCCTGTCGTATAAATAAGCAATACGCTCAAAGTTGCTAGGGTTACCCACATCCATAGCATTTGAAAAAGTAAGCACGGAAGGTTTTGCAGTATAACTACCAGTAGTTAAATACTTTGTAAACGTATCATTATCGTTGTGGGCAGCTATAAATCGTTTGATAGGTAAACCCATCTCGCGGGCAACTATCCCGGCTGTGATGTTACCTAGATTACCAGAAGGGACAGAAATAACCAGCTGCTTTCCCTCCATTTTGCTCTTCAGCTGTTTATAGGCGTAGAAATAATAAACCATCTGTGGGAGAAGACGCGCCAGATTGATGGAATTTGCACTGGTGAGCAATACAGATTCACGCAACGCAGTATCGCCAAAAGCCTTTTTCACAAGGCTTTGGCAATCATCAAATGTTCCTTCTACTTCTATAGCTTTTATGTTTTTCCCTAGACTCGTCATCTGTTTTTCTTGATAGGGACTAACTTTTCCTTTGGGATACAATATTTTCACATTGACTCCTTTCACGTCATAAAAGCCACTTGCTACCGCACTTCCCGTATCGCCAGAAGTGGCAACCAGTATGGTGATTTCCTTATCGTTGCTTTTTTCAAACCTAGATAGACACCTCGACATAAAACGAGCACCAACATCCTTGAAAGATTCAGTTGGACCGTGGAAGAGTTCTAGTACGTGCGTATTATTTTTAATGTGCTTTACTGGCGTTTCAAAATTTATAGCATCATCAATTATCCACCGTAAATCCTGATCCGTAAGATCATCCTGCACGTAGGGTTTCAACGCTTCAAAGGCAATTTCTGCATCGCTGAAATCCTCTATCTGCTCAAAAAAACTATCAGGCAAGCGTGGTATGTGCTCGGGAAAATAAAGCGCTCCATTGTTTGTGAGTCCTTTTAAAACGGCAGTTTCGAAGGAAACGCGCTCGTCGTTGGGAGTTGTGCTAATAAATTTCATACGTGTTCTTTAATAATGTGGGCGCCGCTATCCTGGTTGATAGCGCTTATATAGGTGGTAAATGGAATATCAGTTTGCGCATAAACCGCTGTCAATGTATCTTGAATTTTGACCGCCTGTTCTCTTCCTTGAGAAACGGCAAATACGGATGGTCCAGAACCAGATATACCGAACGCCAGTGCTCCACTTTGCAAGCTTGCTGCCTTCATTTCCATGAATTTTGGAATGAGCATGCTTCGCATAGGTTCAATAATAACGTCTCGCATGGCGTTTTTGAACAAATCTGCATCGTTGGTGTAAAGGCTGGCGACAAAATTACCCATGAAACCTATTTGTTGGCTCGCAGTTTTGACCGCAACAGATTCTTTTAAGATGCTCCGGGAATCAGAAGTCTTGACGTTGATTTGAGGATAAAGAATGGTTGCAAAAAGCTCGTCCAAAACCGGCAAGGATATATACCGACTGGTATTGCCTACCACTGCCATCACAATCCCGCCCATAATGGAAGGTGCCACATTATCAACATGGGCACTACCACAGGCTGCGCGCTCACCTTCTGCTGCAAAATAGACAAGGTCTGACTTGGTAAATGGATTTCCCATCAACTCATTGAACGCGACAGCTGCCGCAGCACTGCTGGCACTGCTTGATCCCAACCCGCTGCCGGAGGCAAATCCTTTTACTATCTCAATATCAACACCATCCTTCTTACCCAGATGATTTTGCATTGCGTTTACTACGACACTGCAACAGTTTTTATGAGCTTCGGTTGGTAAATTTTCACCGTTGATGATCTTCACAATGGTATTCTCCTGCATTCCATTAAATGACATGCTCACCTCATCTCCTATCCCTTGTAGCGCGAGGCCTAGCAGATCAAATCCTACGTTAAAATTAGCAATTGTCGCTGGTGCAAATGCGGTTACCTTTCTCATGATCATCGATTGAATATAAGCATCAAATCTGCGAAAACGCCGCTTGCTGTCACTACTGCGCCCGCTCCTGCGCCCTTTATAACGAGTGGTTCTTCAACGTACCTGGAGGTATTCAACGCGATGACATTGTCCTTGCCCTCTAGGTTGTAAAATGGGCTGTGCGATGGAACTTCCCGCAATGCCACTGACATTTCACCATTGTTCAATGTTGCAACGACTTTGAGTTTACACGCTTTCGCGAAAGCGGACTCATAAATTGCCTTAAAGTGAGCCTCATGGTTCAACAATTCTTCAAATAGGGTTGCATTGTCAGGCGCCTGCTCACAGGCTATTGGCAAAAAGCTATTGTATTGAATATCAACTATCTCTCGATTCAAACCCGATTCCCTACTCAGAATCAATATTTTACGCATTACGTCCAGACCACTAAGGTCGATCAATGGGTCTGGCTCTGTGTAACCCTCGTTCATGGCAAGCCGGACGATGTCTGCAAATGGCTTTTTACCATCATATTCATTGAATATAAAATTGAGGCTACCAGAAATAACGGCTTCAATTTTGTGGATCGTGTCACCGCTTATAATCAAATCCTTTATGGTCTTGATCACGGGAAGCGCCGCTCCAACTGATGTTTCATATTTGAAATCACAACTGTATTCCCTAGCCGAATCATTTAAATCCCGAAATAGGGTGTATGAACTGCTGCAGGCAATCTTATTGCACGTGACCACAGAAATACTTTTGTGCAGCAATGGTAAATAACCGTCACTAACGATAGCCGATGCTGTCATGTCAAGGAAAACGCTATTTGCAAGGTTTTGGGAAACAATACCATCAAGAAATTCTTGGTAATTTGAATAATCCGTGCCATTTGTAGGAAGATCCATGACCTCATTTTTGGTAAATGCATTTTCATGATTGAACTTCATTTTGCTACTATTTGCAACGCCACAAATTTTAAGATTGAGGTTGTGGTTAGCCATCAATGATTCACGCTGGCTCTCCAGAATATCCATAAAAGCGCCACCTACATTTCCTATACCAGCGATAAACACATGGATATTCTTGATGGGTTTGGAAAGAAACGCTCGTGGATAACATTGAGCGCTTTGGTCTCATCCTTTTTATCAATGACGATGGAAATGTTGCGCTCGCTCGCACCTTGTGCGATCGCGGTTACATTGATCCCATTTTCACCTATGGCGCTAAAAACGTGACCGCACAAGCCTACCTTGCTTTTCATTTTATCACCTACCAAGGCTATGATACAGTGATCTAGGGATACCTGAACTTCATTGAAGATATTTTTTTCAATCTGCTCTGCAAAGCGATGCGATAACACCTCCCGAGCGAGCTCTGCACTATTCTGATCAATTCCTAGACCTATACTCTGTTCAGAACAACTTTGGGTGATCAAAACGATATTGATGTGGTGATCTTCCAAAACCTCGAACACCTGGCGCGCACTCCCGCGACGACCTGACAATCCCACGCCTGACACCGTAATCATCGCTATATTGCTCAAGGAAGACACACCTTGAATCTTATGTAAATTTGATTTATTGTGGTCACTTATATAGGTTCCCAACTGCTCTGGAGAACTGGTGTTTTTTAAATAGAGCGGTATCTTTTTATTACGTAGTGGCAATACGGAAGGTGGATATAATACCTTGGCGCCGAAGTATGCCATTTCAAACGCCTCTTCATAACTTAGGTTTTCTATCGCAATCGTATTCCTGACCTTCCGCGGGTCTGCACTTTGAACACCGTTTACATCGCTCCATATTTCTACTGCTGTGGCATCCATTACGCTTCCATAAATAGCAGCGCTATAATCGCTACCACCACGACCCAAGGTCATAATCTCGCCCAAGGCATTTGACCCTATAAAACCGGCAGCAATGTAATTGCTTGATTTCAATGTTTGTTTGACTCTTGACCGGGTTGCGGCAAAGTCTACCGCCATATTTAGGTAATCGCCGGATCCTTTTATTAACTCAGAACTATCAACTAAATCAATTTTTATGGAATGCTCCATCAAATATCGATGCACAATGAATGAAGATAACCGCTCACCGAAGCTGAGAATCAGCGCACGGGTGCGATCAGACAGTTCCTGCAGGGTATGCACAGATTTACAGATGAGCTCTAATTGGTTTGTTTTTTTCTGGACCTCAAGAATTAGTTCTGTTTGCTGCTTATCTGTAAAGAGTGTTTTGACATGCGCTAGATGTCTGGATCTAAATTCTTCCAGTAACTCTAGTGGTTCTAGACGCAAAGAAGTAATCGCAATGTCTTCTAAGAGGTTTGTTATTCCAGAAAATGCGGATACCACCAGCACATATTGATCCTTTTTGGACTCTAGGATAATTCGCAGTTGGTGAAGGTTTTCTAAAGAGGAAACGCTAGTTCCTCCGAATTTTAATACAATCATTTGATTTTCTTAAGGTTGGAAATGAGAAGTGATCCTTTTCGAAAAGGATGCAGTAGACGATATATGATATGTGAATAGAAAACCCTAACGGGTAATAATGGTCGTAATACAGCCACCGATTGATGCTGTATACGCAAAAGAAGAAATGATTTGACCCATTATCATAATTCAAATGTAACCTTTCCCAATTCAAATCAAAGTAAAAGAGTTAAAAACATGAGAAAACGATTGTATAGGTTCTCGGTTTTGTAGATAAAGAATAGTCAATTATCCGACGAATCGATCAATGGACTATACATCTGTTCCTAATTATTTATTTATCGTGAAACTTATTTTAATGTTTCAATATGCAATCGCTTATTTTAAAGATCATTATGAATAGAATTAACTAAAAAGTAATGGCTTTATTAGTTGAAAGTTAAATTTTAACTAAAACCTCATGCCAATTTCCAAAAGCATTGCAATAGTTTTAATTCCTGAGAGGCCACTCAGTGAATCAACTAATATCAAAACTATAATCAACATGAAAAAAACCATTTTAAAATCTGCTTTCTTAGGTATGATCCTAACTGCGATGACACTTGCCGTGTCTTGTGAAAACGATGAAACTTTTGATAATGTGGAACAGGAAACAGAGCTAGCAAAAGCAAAAGAGTTTGCCTCCAAAATAGGCTATAATCCAGCTGATATTTCCATAGGTGATTTTACATTCCCTGATGGAAACTCTGAGAAACGTATTTATATTGAAGATGACATCGCGCTAGCCAAGGCCGATTTCTATGCACTGGGGGACATGAACTCGATTGCTAAACAATACCGCACCAACAACCTTGTAACCGGAGCAAATCGAACGATTGACATTATTGGGTTTGTCGGTGGATCGAATGGTTTGAATAGCACCCAGCAAACTGCATTGCAGTATGCGGTAGACAACTACAATAGACTTACTGGTGTAACACTTAATTTTCGACTTACATTTGGTACAGACTATGAAACGAAAGACATGGTCATTTACCGCAATCCAAGCGATAATAGAACTGGTGGTTCTGCTGGATTTCCATCAAGCGGACGTCCTAACAAATTCATACAGATCTGGACTGGAATGGATGGTCAAAACGTCAATGTGAATGAACACGTAATGACACACGAGATCGGTCACTCTATAGGTTTTAGACACAGTGATTATTTTTCCCGTCAAAGCTGCGGTGAGAATACCAATGAAGGTGCTGGATCTACTGGAGCAATACGCGTTACCGGCACACCTAGTGGCTGGGATCCTACCAGTTTGATGAATGGATGCTTCTCCCTATCCACAAACGGAGAATTTAACGCAAATGACATAAAGGCGCTACAAGCGATGTATTAATAGCATATAACTTAAAATATCAACGTCCTGGATACCAATCCAGGACGTTTTTTTTTAATAGTTAATCAAGCTGTACAAATTTCTGCCCGCTAACTTTGTTCTACCCTTTAAAAAATCAAGTTCTAGGATAAAGTTTACGCCTATCAAATTTCCTCCCATACTCTCAATAAGTTCTATCGCAGCTGCCGCGGTACCACCAGTGGCGAGCACATCGTCGTGAAGTAAAACGCTACTACCACTTGAGAAAGCATCAATTTGCATCTCTACGGTATCTGTACCGTATTCCAGATCATAGGTCACGGCTCGCAAATCTCCGGGCAATTTTCCCTGTTTCCTGCACATTACAAAAGAGGCGCCCAAGGCTTCCGCCAGTAAGGTGCCAAATAAGAATCCTCGCGCCTCTATTCCTACCACAACGTCTACATTGACATGTTGGTAATTCTTGGCAAGTCTTTCTACGGCAGCTTTCCTCGCTTTCGCGGAAGCGAGCAATGGAGAAAGATCCTTGAATATTATTCCCTGTTTTGGAAAATAAGGAACATCACGCACGTAGGCTTTTAGGTCAATTTCATTCATTTGGGAAAGATAGTCAAGCTTAAGGCCAAACAAAAAATCCATCCAGGTTAGGAATGGATTTTGAAGTGATCTCGACTGGATTGCTCATAGATCCAGAATGAGATCCATTTTGCAACTACAACTGCCAGTCTTTGCAAGCCTGGTGGGTTAAAACAAAAATCCTGATCAAGCTACTGCTTGTCAGGATTTTTTTGTTTTCATCCACAACGCAGTTGTGAGTGATTGTGACCTCGACTGGATTCAAACCAGTAACCTCTTGAGCCGTAATCAAGTGCGCTATTCAGTTGCGCCACGAGGCCATTTTGCTTTTAGCAATATGCTTTAAGCGGGTGCAAATATAAGCCAATTTTCAAAATCGGCAAACTTATTATTTTATCTCTCCTGTATTTGGAAAAAAGCACAGGTGGAGCGACAAAGAATTGATTTTTGAAAGAGGTTGGGAGTGTTTTGATAATTGCTACTTCGTGCCTCGGTTAGGCTAGCTATAAACTTACTTATCGCAAAGCTCTTTGAAAGCGAGCTCATCCTACGTTTGATTGAACCATGCAAGAGCCGAATTATGCCAAAATTAGCCGCCTAAAACGTTAATCGTACTCTAAAAAGGGATTTAATTTAAGACTTTTGGCGTACAAAGTAAGAATATTTCTTTATGAGCCAACAGTATATGTTTTCAAACAAATTATCAAACACCATAGCGACCGCCTTTACGATGGCTTCGCTTTTTTTATGCCTGCCCACCACCGCACAGTCAAACAAGGAGATTTCCAAAAGTATATACCTCACTGGTAATATAGGAATTGAGAAGCAAAGCAAATCTGCCGAAATCTTGAAGGCCATGGTTGAAAAATCAAAGTCCGATGACAACGCTGTTTTTCTTTCCTTAGGAAACAATACCGGTGAAAATGGTTATCCAAAAAAGGATAAAAAACGCGCCAATGAAGAAGCCGCCTTATCCGCTCGCCTACTCGAACCATTAAAAGAATTTAATGGCCAGTTGATCTTTATACCCGGGAAAACTGAATGGAATAGTGGTGGTCAAAATAACCTCGACGATCTAGAGTCCTATTTACAGGATAACAGCAAGGCTAAATTTTGGCCAAACGACGGTTGTCCTATCGAGCGTGAAACACTAAGTGATGAAGTTGAATTACTGATGGTTGACTCGCAATGGTATCTCGAGGATTGGGACGACCATCCCTATATGAATAGCAAGTGTGAGATAAAAACTCGTGAGCAATTCTTTGCGGCATTCAAGGATGAATTGAAAGATGAGCAGAACAAAACCATTGTAGTCGCCATTCACCATCCCATCTTAAGCGGGAATAGAAGAGGCTTTTTTGAGCGCATGGGCGGTTTTTCAAATCAGTCCTATTTTGATAATGACATGCAATACCTTATTGGAAGATTAGAAACCCTTGCTAGTCAATTTGAAGATGTGATTTTTGTATCTGCCAATCATAGAAACCTGCAATTTATTGTGGATGACGGTGTACCACAGGTAATGAGCGGTGGGACTGCAAACTTGCAGAACACCCGAGACCTTTCTAAAAAAGTGAAGTTTGCAAATGACATCTATGGATTTTCAAAATTGAACATTTTTACCGATGGTAGTTCTGAAGTTCAGATTTTTGAAGTTAAAGATGCACTTGTAAACCTTGTCCATACTTCCGAAATCAAGCTCAAGAAAGCGAGCGTAGAAGATTTTGACTACCATAGCAACTCTGATTTTGGAAAGACCATCGAAGCCTCCATTTATTCCAAAGAAGAAACCGATAAATCTGGATTTTACAAGTGGTTCTGGGGTGATCATTACCGCGATGCTTATTCTAAAAATATTACTGCTCCAGTCTTATTTCTTGATAGTTTACCCAACAATGTCCGTGCGACGACTGAGGGTGGCGGTAATCAATCCCGAAGCCTGCGGCTGATCGACGATAACGAAAATGAATTTACGGTGAGGGAATTGCGTAAGAGTGCGGTTCGTTTTATACAGTCTTCAATTGACAACCATTACGTGATCGATTATATGAAGAATACCGTCGCTGAGGATATTGTACAGGATTACTACACCACATCGCATCCTTATGCCCAATTTGCCGTGAACGATCTTATGGATGCTGTTGATATCAAACATGCAACACCTAAAATTGTTTATCTACCCAAGCAAGAAAGACTTGGTAGATTCAATGGCGGTTATGGCGATAAACTATACATGATCGAAGAACATGTGGGTGATGAAAATATTGACCTTGGCATTTTTGGAGATGTAGAGGATCTTATTAGCACCGCAGATCTTTTTATCGAACTACGGGAAGATAAGGACGCTCAAGTGAATGAGGAAGAATATCTTAAAGCACGGTTGTTTGATATGCTGATAGGTGACTGGGACCGTCATGCTGACCAATGGAGATGGACTCTAACGGAACAAGACAATGGAACCAAGCTCTACTCTCCTATCCCGCGCGATCGTGACCAGGCATTTCCTAAATACGATGGTGTTTTTCCAGCGCTTTTAAAACTGGGAGCTCCGCTGGCAAGAAACATGCAGACTTATGCGCCAGAGATCAATAATATCAGAACGTTCAACAATGCAGGCTTTTACCTTGACAAGAGCTTCATCAATCGTGCTGGATGGGAAGAATGGAAATCACAGGCTGAATACCTGCAGAACCAATTGACTGACCAAGTCATTGATAATGCCTTTGCAAGCCTTCTTGAGGACACAACAGATGAAGAAACGGACAAGATCAAAGCGATCATGAAACAGCGTCGGGAGAACCTGGTGGACATGGCTCGCGATTACTATGAATATTTTAAGGAGCACGAAATTGTAGTTGCCACTACAAAAGACAATACCATTGATATTGTGAGGGAAAAAGATGGTATCACTAAGGTGACCATCAAAAAGGATGATAAAATTCTTTTGGAGAATTCCTACGACAAGAAATTGACTAAAGAGTTATGGGTATATGGTCTTGATGGTGATGACGCTATTACAGTAAGTGGTGAGGGAAGCAATTACATCAAGTTGAAAATATTTGGTGGTGAAGAAAATGATATCTACGATATCCAAAATCGTAGAAATGTAAAGGTCTATGACTATGCATCAAAAAACAACACTTTCAAGAATCCAGTAAGCAAGATGCTGACTGATTCGTATGACGTCAACAACTATGACCCACAAAAACGCAACTACTCTACCAATGTACTTTTACCAAGTGTAGGTTTTGATCCCGATGCCGGATTTCAAGTAGGTTTGCAAAATACCTTTACCACCTATAGTCTACTGCGCAATCCATTTACCACGCAGCACAGTATAGGCGCAAAATACTATGGCGCAACGCAAGGCTTTGCTTTGAATTACATGGGAGAATTTGCTCATGTATTCTATAATTGGAATCTGGGTATTGATGCACGATTCACGACAGACAATTATGCAAGAAACTTTTTCGGTATTGGAAACGACACAGAATATGATGGAGATACTGACGATCGTGACTTCAACCGGACAAGAATACAGCAATGGCATTTTGAACCATCCCTAAAGTATAAAAAATATGATGACTTTACGGCTCATATTGCTGCTAGAATAGAATCAAATGAAGTAGATAATGAGGAGAGTGGGTTTGCACAGCAATTCTTTGCACCTACTAATGATGTCTTTGAACGCCAACTCTATGCAGGTGGTGAGGTTGGATTGAATTATAACAACAAACAAGGCCTTATAAGCTATCCACGTCGTGGGATGGAATTAGGGGTGATTGCAGGTTATAAGCGCAACATCGATGAGGACTTCAATAATGAATTCTCCTACGTACAGCCTACGGTATCTTTCATTTATCCTATACATGAGAGCGGAGCCGCAGCGATTGCGACTAAGGCACAGGCTAATTTTATCATTGGTGACAATTATGAGTTCTATCACGCTGCAACAGTAGGTGGAAACAACAGTTTACGAGGGTATAGAAATGATCGCTTCAATGGTCAGACATCGTTCTACCAATCTACCGATTTACGTGTGGGTATTACACAATTCCGCACAGGATTTGTGCCTATACGATTGGGAGTGACCGCAGGCTTTGATTACGGTCGCGTCTGGACAGACAATGATAATTCTGACAAGTGGCACAACAGTTATGGTGGCTCCGTATTTATAAACGGCTTTCAAGCGATCACGGCAAATGTGGGTTACTATGTGAGTGACGAGGATAGCAGGATCATATTTACCGCCGGCTTCCGATTTTAGGAAGCATGCAATTCAAGATACTAAGGTTGGAGAATTCTTTGGCCTTTTTTATGGAGTTGTTGGGGGTTCGCTTTCGCGAAAGCGGGCTCTCCAACAGCCACAATGCTAAATATAGTTTTAGCGTTTGAAGCAGATTTATAACGACCGCCATGGGAATATTGTAATGACAGGCGTTCAACTATGCGCCAATAAAAATAGGCAACCTCTCGGTTGCCTATTTCATTACAATGCAATGTATTTATTAATTGATTACAAGTCTTCTTGTGGTAGAGCCTTGGGCAGCATTCACCTTCAAAAGATACATGCCGGAAGAAAGTCCAGAAACATCAATCGAGCGGTTCACAACTGTATCACCTTTCATGATTTGTGCGCCCAACATGTTGTAAAGCTCATAAGAATTCACATCAACATCAAGGGATTTTACAACGATAGAACCTCTCGCTGGGTTAGGGTAAATGCTTACACTAGCGAGTTTGCTATTATCTAAACTGGCTGTAGGTCCTGGATTTGGGCCACCTATATGGTTTAATTCACTACCCGCAAAACTGCCTGGTGTTACACGATCGGAATTACTACTAAAGAAAAAACTGAGCGTTGTGTCGGTACGTCCTACGATATCTGCTCCTATCCAATCGGACACGTTCTCGTCATCAGAAACTGCCTGCCCTGTAGAGTTACCTATTCGTGCAGCATAATCATATTGTGTACTAGTTGCAATAACAGTTGAAGTTACTGGTCTCTTTAAACGTGGGATTATGTCTTGTTCTGCAAAAATAACCGCTCCATAGGCAAACTCATCATTTGAGGCTACGTTATCATCATCAACTAGAGATATACTGTCGTAAATCGTCCATGTTCCAAAAACGCCATCTAATTCTGGAGTTCCGTCATCATTTGCATCAATATCGTCATTTGAAGTTGGAGCGACCGTAGCGTTTATAAGAAAAAATGTATGTGATTGATCTTCTAGGTTTCCATCAGTTACGTCAACCAACTGCGTTGCATTAGGATCAACAGAATAACCATTACCTGTGGATAAAATGACCAAAATACCATTTGACCCGAAGGATTGACCACTTAGATCAATAACACCACCCTGAGGTAATCCATT
>JBBSPH010000028.1:0-16116 GCA_038258985.1 Flavobacteriales bacterium | reverse complement strand
GGGTTCAAATCGTGAAGCGCCTTTACTGACGTGATGTAAAGAGGAGCATCTGTACACTCTTTAGACTGCAATCTTCTTAATACGTTAGACAACCAGTTTTGATCTGTTTTTTTGTTTTCAAATTCTGCCTCGTATAAAGGAATCAACTTGTCGCAATCTGCTAGAGCTCCTAATGTTCCATTGACACTACCCATCACAATACCATAGTTTTTAATGTTGGTTTCTTGGGCATTCATTTCCGCTTTTTCCTCTTCCGTAAGAGCTTCTGTAGCTTCTTTATCCATTAAACCAGTCAAAACCTTACCACGCTCATCCTGCACTTTCTCAATTTGTAACGTCAAGGCATCGTAGATGTCGAAGAATTCTTGAAGCGTATATTGATCAGCCTCATAACGCTTTTCCGCTAGAGAAAAGTAAGTAATCATGGCATTAGGATCTGTAAACTCATCCGTATTTTCGGTAAATTCCTTTTCGAACATAGCAAACTGCTCATCCTGCGTACCGATGTTGTACTTATACATTGCACGTGCAATTTCCACTCTTTTTTTGGTAGCGTTTACTTTATCTGAGTATTTATCGATCTGAGCCTGTAGCATGGAGATTAACCCATTTGCATTTTCAGTTGCGTCGCCCACTTCATTATCAAGTCTGTTTTCATAAATACGCTCACCGTATTGATAAATTGCTGCACTAGCATCTGGACATTTTTCAACTAATGGTCCTAATTGCTTGTAAGCCTCGTCATAGATTTTGGCTTTTGCATTTTCTGCAAATAACTGTAACATAATGGTACAATCGCTTGCGTCTTGCGCTTTCGCGAAAGCGAAACTAAATACAGCTACTGCTGTTATCAAGATGCTTTTCTTTTTCATAATAATGGTTTAATGGTAATAGTTTTTAGTTGTATCGTCGTCGTTGGAACCAGCGGTCATTAAAGGAGAGTCCAATAGAAATGCTGAAAAAATCTTCTTTAATCAATCCTGCATTTTGTGTTCCTCTCTGGCCGTATTCAAATCCTATGTTTGCATTAGAGAATGAATTGCCTGTCCCAACGGGTAGTCCCAATCCAAAAGATATGCCAAACTCATTTATGTCCTCACCGTTCAATCGTAGTCCAGTCTCTTCATACCTTAGGCCACCGCGGTAAACCACACGATCCCAATAACTTGTGATACTATTGTAATTGGGGATATAAAAACCACCTACACGCATGGACATGGCATCAGTGAACACTGCATTATCTGGTGCAAATGATCTCGCTCCAGAACTACTGGATCCCCTGATAGAATATTCTCCAGCAAGGTTCCATTTGAGCGGGCGGCCATAACTCACACCTCCCGTGAGTTCCTGTGGTAATTTGAGATCTTGCTTTGTTTCCTCACTCTGTTGTGTGTTGAAAACATTTTCTGTTAGGTCAATGGCAAGTATAAATGGGCTTACACGGGTGACATTGCGTGCCGTGATGTCTGCTTCAGGTTGATACACAATGGTTGCGCCTATCTGATGGCCATTTTCCAGAACTTTATCATAATTAGCAGCCAGGTTGAATGAAATACCACTTAGGTCTGTCTCGTTAACCTCGTTAGTTCCAAATTCCACCTCGCGAAAGAAGATGCTGGAAGAATTAGTCTCCTCTCCAAAATTGTATCTAAACTCTGCCCCCAAACTGATAGTAGGGGTCAATTGGTGTCCCAATGTAAAATAAGCGCGGTTGAGGGAGCCTTCACCCACAAAGCGGCTATAGCGACCGTCTATTGCATCAATATTACCAATCGTATACCCGACAGAATTGATAGGTATAAGACCAAAGCCGAAAGCTGTTTTTCTACTGACCGGTACACCAACGCTGATGTATTGAATCGCAGTAGCGTCGTACTCCTCATCACCATTGTCGGATGTTGCAAAGGTTTCTGTATGGTCCAACCCAATGGTATAGGCCGTCAGTTTTAGCTTTCCATAGGCCGCTGGGTTCTGTAGGTTCAAGTGAATACTATCGCTGTAGGATCTGATTCCAGCCATACTGCGATTTTCTATTGTGCCTCTAAATGTTTGTTGACCTAACCCAAAGAAAGAGTAGGGCGAGGAAGTACGTGATTGCGCCCAACTGCCAGTTATGGCGAGTAGGAATACCACGGTTAATATACTTCTAGTCATGAATTGATTTTGTAAATGTTATGAATGCCGTAAAGCATTAAAAAAGGCGCCGCAAAGAAACGGTTTTTCAATTGCTTTACCAATAAATCTGCGTCTCCACCTGTTATAATAACGTGAAGGTCTTGATATTGTTTTTTATATTTTTTTACCATTCCTTTTATCTCTAGAGAAAGCCCATTTATAACACCGGAATGAATGGATTCACTAGTTGTCGTACCAATGAACGTTTTGACTCTTTCTGGTTTTAACAACGGTAGACGGGCTGTGAAATTATGCAGCGACCTATAACGCAGGCCCAATCCTGGAGAGATGGCGCCACCATGGTACTTACCCTTAGCATCTACAAAGTCATAGGTCACACATGTACCCGCATCAATGATCAGGATGTTTGTGCCATTGTCAACTGTTGCAAGTGCACCAGCCACAAGCGCCTTGCGGTCATTCCCTAGGGTAGAAGATTTGTAAAGATTAGTAAAAGGCAAGTTAGATTCTTGATTGATGTACGTTACATGCAGTAGACCTTCAATACCCTCTAAAAGTTTAATATCGATTTTGCCAACTTGACAAATACAAGCGGCTGTAAGCTCAGGATAGTTGGAAAGGATTTGACGGATGTGATCTAGGAGATCTGTGGGTGACGTGCGTACCAGGTCATAGACGGTAACATCATCAATCACGGCTAGTTTTATGGCAGTATTGCCTATGTCTACTGCCAGAATCATACATTCTTGTTGTGTGGAATACTGGATTCGAACCAGTGACCTCTGCCCTGTCAAGGCAGCGCTCTAAACCAACTGAGCTAATCCCACGGTTATAAATTCGCTTTCGCGAAAGCGAAAAAACGATACTATTTAGGAACAAAAAACCCAATCATCGCGATCGGGTTTGTTGTGGTACCTCCAGGAATCGAACCAGGGACACATGGATTTTCAGTCCATTGCTCTACCAACTGAGCTAAGGTACCTTTTGCTTTAAAAGCGGTGGCAAAAATACATAAATAAAAACTTGACAAAAGGAAAATCCAATTTTTATTTTTATTTTTTGAAATGACTTGGATTACAACAATTTCAGGATGCGTTCTAGCGCCATTCCTCTTGAACCTTTTATTAAAATGGTTCCCTTTAATTGTTTTTCAATTTTCAAAAAATCTTTAAAATGATCAAAAGATTTAAATGTTTTACATTCAGTATTTTTTATTCCTGCAAAGTTATCTCCTATTAACCAGGTCTGGTCAATACCTAATTCTACGGCATAGTCTGCAATCTGCTGATGCTCCTCTGCAGCATAGCTGCCGGTTTCAAACATATCGCCTAGAATGGCGGTGGTAAACCCTTCAATTCCGGCGAGGTTTTCTAGTGCCGCGCTCATGCTGGTAGGATTGGCATTGTAGGCATCCATGATAAGGGTGTATCCTTGTTTAGCGAGTATCTGCGATCTGTTGTTCTCAGGTATGTAGTTGCTCAATCCCTCGCAAATCTGGTCAATGGTCAATCCAAATTCCAATCCAATTGCGGCAGCAAGCTTCATATTATTGAAGTTATAAGCTCCGGTAAGTTGGGTTTTCACACTCCTTAATTCCCACTCAAATTTGATGGGTTGTGAACTTTGGAGTTCCAGGTTGGGCGTTAACATTCTCTCCAGATCGACGGTTCTTTGAACTTGCTCCTCATCTGAATCTAAAACTATAGCGATCCCGTTAGAAGCTCGCAAGTTCTCGTAGAGCTCACTTTTTCCCTGTAGTACTCCCTCCAAACTGCCAAAACCGTCCAAATGCGCCTTACCAAAATTGGTGATCAGGCCATAGTTGGGCTGGGCAATATTGCTAAGTTGTTCAATTTCCCCTATGTGGTTTGCACCCATTTCTACTACACCAATTTCAGTATCCTCGTTGAAACTAAGGATGGTAAGAGGTACGCCTATATGATTGTTGAGATTTCCCTTAGTTCCACTCACATTGAACTTTTGAGATAATGCGCTTAAAATAAGTTCTTTGGTAGTTGTTTTACCGTTGCTTCCAGTAAGGCCAACTACAGGAAGGTCTAACTGTCTTCTATGGTAAGCCGCAAGATCTTGAAGTGTCTGCAATACATCGTCCACAATGATTGCCTTTTGTTCAAAGGTTCGTAGTGATTTTTCACACACGGCATATGCAGCACCTTTTTCAATAGCACTATCCACAAAAGTATTGCCATCAAAATTGTCTCCTGATAAAGCAAAAAACAGTTCACCTGCACTAGTAGTGCGGGAGTCTGTGTTTATTCCCGTGCTGGATTTAAAAATTTGATATAATTCTGCTAGTTCCATTCTGTAAAAATAGTTGACTTGATTCGTTTAGTTTTACGTTACCGTGTTCAACTTACTCATTTGCCCACAAAAAAAAGCTGAACAGGAAACTGTTCAGCTTTCTTAAAACTTTAATGTGTATAAAACTAGTTACGTGGTGACTTAGAATTTTTTGATTTTGATCCTACACGAGACATCGCACATCGGAAACCTAAATCATCCTTGGCCATATCTTGTGGATAGAATCTTCTTGTCGCTGGATCTAACCAGTATTCACGGTCTCTCCAGGACCCACCTTTAATTACACGTACCTCATTATCGATTAACGTAGTTCTTGTACTAGACTTATCGTATTGACGATCAAGTGTTCCATCACTATTCACGGTCACCTTTTGCTGTGGTGAATCATACATTCTTTTGTCAGATTCTAATTCATCACCAGTCTGATAGTATTTTGATGATTGAGAATCACCATCGCGGTAGTTTCTGTTGTCAGATCTATCAAAGTTAGTTCTTAGATATGTTTCATCATCATCAACTGCAATCTGCTTGATCTCTCCAGGCATGTTGCGGGCGATCAATTTACCATTGCTTAAGGTATCATATTCAATAGCGTCAGTTCCTATAACGGCAACTTGACCATCTGGTCCTATTGCATTTTTAGTGTAAACGTTACCACGGTAATAATTGAAGTCATTAAATTCATCATCAACTATAGGACGATATACATCTGCTACCCATTCTGAAACGTTACCTGCCATATCGTAAACTCCAAAGTCATTTGGCTCATAGGACTTGATGGGAGCAGTTATATCTGCACCGTCATCACTCCATCCAGCGATACCACCGTAATCTCCATCACCTTGTTTAAAGTTAGCGAGGTGATCTCCACGAGTTTTGCGGCTACCGCTGCGGGTATACTGACCATCCCAAGGGTATTTCTTGCGTCCACGGTAGGAATTGTATTCTCTCAAACTTCCCAAACCAAGCGCTGCGTATTCCCACTCAGCCTCTGTAGGCAATCGGTAAGCAGCTGGTAAAAGAATACCTTTTTCACGTGTTATGTATAGACCTGTTGTATCAGTACCTCGTTTTTCCGCTAGACGACCTCTTTCTTTTTCAAGTTGTTCAGATCTTTTACCACCACGAGTCAAAGAATCATTCCCACCATAAACAAGTGTAGGAGCATTCAAATAAGTTTCCGTATTGAATAGCTGGCTTGCATCACGCATACCTAACTGATCTTTTTCAGTATAGCCTTGATCAACAAGGATTTTCTCGTTAACACGATCTGTTCTCCAATTACAAAATTCAACCGCTTGAATCCAGGAAACGCCGACTACCGGGTAATTGGCAAATGCTGGGAATCGCAAGTAGTTTTTGGTCATGTCTTCATTATACCCTAAACGGTTCCTCCAGACAAGTGTATCTGGTACTGCACCATTGTAGATGTTGCGGTATTCTTGAACCTCTGGAGGAAAAACGCCCTTGATCCAGTCGAGCATCTCAAGGTACATTCCATTAGTCACCTCAGTTTCATCGATGTAGAAGGATTGTACGTGCTGTTGGTTTGGAGTGTTGTTCCAATCATGCATCGGGTCATCTTTCACGCGACCCATGGTGAATGTTCCTCCCTCAACAAATACAAGTCCCGGACCTGCGTCCTGATCTTTATAGTCTGTGTTGAGTTCAAAACCATTCTTGCCGGTAACATCCCAGCCAGTAGCGCGGGAATTATTTTTGTAATCATTGCCACCACCACAACTTGTCAATAGCACGGTAGCTATCATGGCAACAATAAGGTTTAATGCAGAGTAATTTTTCATTTACTGTTTTGATTTGAAAATGGTGGTGCAATATAATAACTTCGCCTAACACAAAGTAACATGTGTCTAATATTAAGGATGCAGCCACCGTTAAAAAACTAAAAACGTAAGGATGAGGTGTTTATTTTGTCCAAAGGCTTTTTTTTTGAAACCAGTTATACACTATCTCAAATCTCTCAACGTTACTCCATATATGAAGATACTTTTACCTCTTTTTTTCCTTGTTTTATCGATGGTGGCGAGTGGTCAATCACAAACCATTACGTTAGATTGGAAAGGCAACACCACATATTCTACAGGTGAAAATGGAGTCGAAATCCCCTATTTTTCAAATGGATTTGTGTATCAAGAAGGGCAGCTTTTATTTTCTACGATTTTATCGACGAACGGTAAAATAGATCCGTTATCGGCACATATATCGAACGTTGATACACAAATTATTTCTGCTACTGAGTTGTTGGATCTTGACACAAATAAAATACCTACCAGCGTAGGAATGGTGATGAGTAATGCGCTTTCGCGAAAGCGAACTTCTGCACATCTTCAAATGAATCCTATTTTTAAGGATGGTGAAGTATTAAGACAGGTCAACTCTTTTACTATTGACTACAGGCTGGAGCCAATAGCTGTTCCTGCCAAAAGCACAGTTTTTACTAGCTCCCTGCTAGCACGAGGGGAATGGTACAAGTTCAAGGTTGATCAAACGGGTGTCCAAAAAATAGACAGGGCTTTTTTGCGGGATCTGGGCATCGATGTTGGCAATGTAGACCCAAGGACGATTAAGATCTATGGTCAGGGAGGAACATCATTGCCACTTATCAATAGCCGGAACCGATTTTACGATCCTGCTGAAA
This sequence comes from Flavobacteriales bacterium, assembly GCA_038258985.1. GTDB lineage: Bacteria > Bacteroidota > Bacteroidia > Flavobacteriales > Flavobacteriaceae > Nonlabens. The sequence continues at coordinate 8,999 of JBBSPH010000028.1, read as the reverse complement.
TTGCCATTACCGTTTCTGGTGAGCAAGATGGACGGTTTGATACCACTGATGAAATTCTCTTCTACGCAGTAGCCACCGACACTGAGTACGTAGCTGAAAATGATAGTTTTATCAATCCATATACGGATGATTCCTATTACTATATAACTACTGGGGGGATAGCAGGAAAGCGTATTCTCCCACAAGTTGCTCCCACCGGGACTCCCTCAATTACGTACACCTCATATTTATCTACCCAGCATCATGAGGTGGATGAACGAAATATTGGGCTGCTTGGACGTATCTGGTATGGAGAGCGTTTTACACTGGAGCCAGAGCAGGTTTTTGATTTTGAATTCAATAACCTGGTTACAACCCGGCCGGCAACAATTAGAATTACGACAGGGGCAATAAGTGATGTGGGTAGCTCCATGAGTTTCACGGTCAACGGCCAACCTTTAGGAGTTTCTAATTTTGTAGGCCTCGACAATGATAACCAATCCATTGCGCGGCGCGGCGCATTAGTAAATACTAACATTCCACTAACAGGCAATATGGCCAGTATAAATGTTACCTATGATAACCGTGGAAATCCTGGTGCCCAGGGTTTTTTGGATTACATATGGATTGATGCTTACGAGTCACTGGAAGGTATTGGAAGCCAATTCAGATTTAGGGTTCCAGAGGCTTCCGTCGGTACAGGAGTCGCGCAATACCAAATTAGCGGAGCATCTGAAATAGCTGAGGTTTGGGAAGTAACAGATCGTTTCAATATTACCAAGATTGAAAATACAGCTGGTGAAGCGTCCATCAATTTTAATAGCGCACAGGGAACTGAGCGCAGTTTTGTAGCAATTGATCCCTCTGACTATTACATCCCGTCTAGAGTAGCAAATGCAAGGGTTGGTAACCAAAATCTTAAAGGAACAATTTTTAATGACCGTGCTGGTAATTACAGGGATATTGATTATTTGATCATTGCTCCCAATTTTTTAATGGGGCAGGCCAACCGCCTTGCCAACTATCACGTGCGGGAAAGCAATTTAAATGTGAAAGTAGTTGATGTACAGCAGATTTACAATGAGTTTTCGGAAGGGAAACAGGATATCAGTGCAATTAGGAATTTTGTAAAGTACGTTTACGACAATGCATCAGATCCATCCCAGAGGTTGCAATACCTAAACCTTTTCGGTGATACGAGCTATGATTACAAGGATCGCATACCCGTGAAGGACAATATTATCCCCTCGTTTCTCTCTGTCAACAGTACATCGTTAACAAACTCCTACGTTACGGATGATTTTTTTACCTACATGGATCCGGAAGAAGGTAATGTCGCGATCAATAATCTTATGGATATAGCTGTGGGTCGCATGATTGTGAGTACACAACGGGAGGCAATTGAAATGGTGGATAAAGTGGAAAGTTACACGGCCATCCCTGCATTTAATCGATGGAGAAATAATATCACACTGATAGGCGACGATGTAGATATTCCTGGTGATGCCATATTACAGAAAAGTGTCAATCAATTGGGGGATGAAATATTTGCGAATAGACCAGATTATAACGTGCGAAAAATTTTGTTGGACAGTTATGCCCAAGAATCAAGTGCTGGTGGACCACGATATCCCGATGCTGTTGAAGACATAAAGAATGCTTTTGAACAAGGGTCTTTAGTTATCAATTATTTCGGTCACGGGAACGAGGATGTTCTCGCAAGGGAAATCGTGGTAACCAAATCGCTGGTTGAAAATCTCAGAAACCCTACCACGTTGCCTCTTTTTATTGCGGTTACCTGTGAATTTACCAGATATGATAATCCACAACGAGTTAGTGGTGGTGAGTTGACTTATTTGAACCCGCGTGGTGGAGCGATAGGGCTTGTCGCCACCAACAGGCTTATATTTATTTCAGTAGGTGTAACTCTAAATAATACGCTCGATCAGTATCTTTTTGCTTTTGATAATGTTGAGCCTATCTCGATGGCAGAGGCATTGCGCCTAGCAAAAACCGATCCCTCCCTTGCGTTTAATGATACACGCAGGGTCGTCGCTTTTATTGGTGATCCTGCTCTAAAGCTTGCTTTCCCTTCCAGACGGGTGGTTTTGACGATGGTGAACGGAGAGCAACTGGCTGCAGCCAATAATCCACTCAAAGCGTTAGATAAGGTGAGTTTATCGGGTGAAGTACAGACTATATCTGGAAATCTTATAACAGATTATAATGGAGAAGTTTCTATCACATTATTTGATAAGGAACTACAGCGCCAGACTCTAGCTAATGATTTTACGCAAGTCAATGGTACAGTAGAAAAACTCAATTTTTTGCAGCAAGGCGAGGTGTTATTTAGAGGTCAGGCAACGGTTGAAAATGGTCGATTCACCGTGTCTTTTGTGATGCCTAGGGACACTCAAATACCACTGGGTCAGGGAAGGGTTTCATTTTACGCTAAAAGAACAAATGCAAAGGAAGATCAAAATGGATTTTCTCAGGATATCAGAATTGGAGGGATTAATCGTGATGCTCCTGCAGACGATATAGGGCCAGAAATTGAATTGTTTCTGAACGACAGGAATTTTGTTTCTGGAGGCATTACGGATTCTAATCCTTTTATCCTCGCATTTCTATCCGATGTAAGTGGTATAAATACAGCTAGTGGCATAGGCCACGATATTGTAGGTATATTGGACGGTGATGAAACCAACCCATTTATCCTCAACGATTATTACGAGGCAAGCGTGGACGACTTTACCACTGGAAAAGTGTATTTCCCGCTCCGCGATATTGATCCAGGGTTACATACATTGACGGTAAGATCGTGGGATACCTATAATAACAGTTCTGTGCAGGAAATTCAGTTTTTTGTAGCATCTGGTGAGGGGATAGAACTTACGAGGGTTCTAAATTATCCCAATCCTTTTACCACTTATACGGAATTCTGGTTCAATCACAACAGGCCGTTCGAACCTTTAAATGTGCAAGTACAAGTAATGACTGTTACCGGCAAGGTTATCTGGACCACGAATCAAGTCATAACAACAACTGGGTTCACCTCACGTGAAATTACTTGGGATGGATTGGATGATTTTGGCCAGCGATTAGGAAAAGGAGTCTATATTTATAAGATTACGGTCAAAAGCACGTTAAGTAATGAGGTCTCAAGCAAAATTGAGAAACTGGTCATCTTATAATCCCTTCTGTTTCCTATATATTTGAACACCACTAAATTGATTTCATGAATAGAGTTTTAACAAGTTGCTTGACACTGGGGCTATTTCTTCTTACGTTGCTACCGTCCACGGCTCAGGAAAATATCAATAGAAATATTACTCCTGCGTTACCTTTCTTAAGAATTGCAGGCGACCCACGAGCCGCGGGTATGGGTGACATGGGCGTTGCCACAAGTCCAGACGCATGGAGCCAGCAATGGAATCCTGCAAAATACTCTTTCATGCAACGAGAGCAGGCGGTTGGAGTGGCTTACACTCCATATCTAGGCCAGTTGGTAAATGACATAGGAATAGGCCAGTTGGTATATGCAAATAGGATCAATGAACAAAGCGCATTTGCCGCAAGTCTGCGTTATTTTGGTCTTGGAACGATCTTTATCACTGACGATGGTGAAACGGGAACCCAAGAAAAACCCAATGAATTTGTGCTCGATGGTTCTTACTCGTTAAAATTATCAGACCAATTTTCCATGGCAGTAACCGGTAGGTTTTTGCGCAGCGATTTAAGAATTCAATCGCAAAATGCTGACGCCAGTGCTGCAAGTACATTTAGCGTCGGTATTTCCGGATATTACCAAAGTGAGGAAGTGCCTATAGGAGACATGTACGGCAGGTATCGTGGTGGATTTAATGTATCCAACATAGGTCCAAAATTCTCGTATGATCAGGGTGGTCGTGACAATTTCCTGCCAACCAACCTAGGACTGGGCGGTGGTCTTGACCTTAACTTGAATGACGGTTATAGCAAAGTGGGCATCACTGCAGAGATCAACAAGCTACTTGTTCCCTCTCCACAAGATTTTGATGACGATGGAGATATAGATGTTACAGATCGCGAGGAATATGAGAGTATCGGATTCTTTCCCGGTATCTTTCAATCCTTCGGCGACGCAGATGGTGGCTTTTCTGAAGAGGTAAAAGAAGTGACCTGGGCACTGGGTGTAGAATACACGTATAATGACGCCTTTGCGGTAAGAACAGGTTATTTCAATGAATCAGATGAAAAAGGTGGGCGTAAATTCCTATCCCTAGGCGCAGGGTTTAAATTTTCAGAAATCAACGTTGACCTTTCCTACCTATTTTCTACCAGTCGGGTACAGTCTCCATTGGAGGGAACGCTACGTTTTGGTTTAACGTTTAACTTTGGTGACGAATACACAGAATATTAAGCTATCAAAAAGTTAGAAATACATACGGTTATTGATGTTTACGATAACCTTGCAGAGTTGGCTAAAGAAGATCAGCAATTGATGAAAGAAGCAAAAATTGCTCGCTCAAATGCCTACGCGCCCTATTCTAAGTTTACTGTTGGATGCGCATTGTTGCTAGAAAATGGCACAATCATCCATGGTAATAATCAGGAAAATGCTGCTTATCCTTCAGGATTATGTGCAGAACGGGTAGCCATATTTGCCGCAGGTGCAAATTACCCTGGTGTAGCCGTGATAAAAATGGCTATCACTGCTAGTCCCATAGACGACAGTTTTGAAAAACCCGTACCACCTTGTGGTGCCTGCCGCCAGTCTATTGCAGAATATGAATCCCGCCAGCAGCGTAATATTGAGATCTTCTTTATGGGAGCAGCTGGTACCGTGGCGAGATCACAATCGCTCAGCGATTTATTGCCGCTTATTTTTGACAGGAATTACCTGTAACAGCGGGAATTATATTTTAGCGGGCAATAGGTTTTTCGGTATACTTTTTTCAGCTATTTTTGTTTGTCGATAGAATTAATGACCGTTTGGGTTGATGGTTCTTTGATGTAGTTCGCTTTCGCGAAAGCGGAATTAAAACAATACCCTTACATGAAAAAAGTAACTAAAGATGTCCTGTTAAACTGGTACGAGGAGATGCTCTTCTGGAGAAAGTTCGAGGACAAACTGGCACAAGTCTATATACAACAGAAAGTGCGCGGATTCCTGCATTTATACAATGGTCAGGAAGCAATCCTTGCCGGTGCACTCCACGCTATGGAATTGGGAAAGGACAAGATGATCACTGCCTACCGTAACCACGTGCAACCTATAGGAATGGGCGTCGACCCAAAGCGTGTAATGGCGGACTTGTATGGGAAAGCCACGGGAACCTCACAAGGACTGGGTGGATCCATGCACATATTTTCAAAAGAATTTAATTTTTACGGTGGTCACGGTATCGTGGGTGGGCAAATCCCGCTAGGTGCTGGTATCGCTTTTGGCGATAAATACCACGATCGTGATGGAGTAACGTTGACGTTTTTTGGTGATGGTGCAGCTCGACAGGGTTCACTTCATGAGACGTTTAACCTTGCGATGTTGTGGAATTTGCCGGTCGTTTTCTGTGTAGAAAATAACGGCTATGCCATGGGTACCAGTGTTGCAAGAACAGCAAACCACACAGACATCTGGAAACTGGGTCTAGGCTATGAAATGCCGTGTGGACCAGTAGATGCCATGGATCCTGAAAAAGTAGCGGAAGCTATGCATGAAGCCATCGAACGTGCCAGATCTGGCGGTGGTCCGACATTCTTAGAATTGAAAACATACCGTTATAGAGGCCACTCCATGAGTGATGCCCAAAAATACCGTACCAAAGACGAGGTGGCGGAATACCAGAAAATTGACCCAATTACTCAAGTAAAACAACGACTACTGGATCAAGAAGGTGTGACGGAAGAGGATATTAAAAAGATTGACAAAAGGGTAAAGGCCCGTGTGGCAGAATGCGAGAAGTTTGCAGAGGAATCACCGTATCCAGAGAAAAGTCTGATGTACGATGCGGTATATGAGCAGGAAGACTATCCATTTTTACCTTCAAAACTATAATCAATGGCAGAAGTAATCAACATGCCGCGATTGAGCGACACCATGGAAGAAGGTGTTGTCGCATCGTGGTTGAAAAAAGTAGGTGATAAAGTAGAAGAAGGGGATATCCTAGCCGAAATCGAAACAGATAAGGCTACCATGGAGTTCGAATCCTTTCATTCAGGCGTGCTTTTACATATAGGCCTTGAAGAAGGAGAAACCGCACCGGTAGATCAATTGCTAGCTATCATTGGTGAAGAAGGAGAAGATATTTCTGACCTCATCAGCGGTGGAAGCTCTGGTGGTAAAAAGGAGGAAAAAGAAGATTCTGAAGACAAAAAAGCAGATTCCAAGTCAGATGATGCTGATGATTCCGATGAGGTTGAAGAAGGTCAGGAAGATGATTCTAATGATGAAGATGATTCTGATGATGTAGATTCAGATTCTGCTGGAATACCTGAGGGCGTAGAGATTATCAATATGCCGCGTCTGAGCGATACAATGGAAGAAGGAACCGTTGCTTCCTGGCTCAAAAAGGAAGGTGACGAGGTAGAAGAAGGTGATATTCTTGCTGAAATCGAGACCGATAAAGCGACCATGGAATTTGAGTCATTTCATAAAGGTGTCCTACTTAAAATAGGCGTTCAGGAAGGCGAGACAGTTCCAGTAGATCAATTGTTGGCGATTATAGGCCCTGCAGGTACTGATGTTTCTGGAATAGATATGAAAGGTGGCAGCGCAAAGAAGGATGCCAATAAAGATTCCAAAGAAGAAACGAAGAAGGAGCCCAAAAAAGAGGATGCATCTTCCAAGGAAGAAGTAAAACAGGAACCAACTGCAGATAAGAAACAAGCATCAGTTCCAGATTATGGTGGTTCCAGATCTAGTTCTGACGAGTCAGGATCTGCTTCTAACAGATCTACTGGTGACCGTATTTTTGCATCACCGCTTGCCAAAAAAATGGCCGAAGATAAAGGTATCGATTTAGGTTCTGTCAATGGATCTGGTGAGAATGGTCGTGTAACTAAGAAGGATATTGAAAATTACAAACCAAGCGCTAGTGGTGTAGGTTCAGCGGCTGCGCAAGATTATAAAATCGTGGGTGAAGAGGCTTGGGAAGAAGTACCCAATTCTCAAATGCGCAAGACGATTGCCAAACGTTTGGGTCAATCCAAATTCACTGCGCCGCACTATTATCTCGGACTTGATCTTGATATGGACAATGCTATTGAAAGCCGCAAGGCCATCAATGAGCTTCCAGATACCAAAATCAGCTTTAATGATATGGTCATTAAGGCGGCTGCAATGGCACTGCGTAAACATCCTAGGGTGAATACGTCGTGGACAGACAACGCTACAAAAATTGCCAAGCACATTCATATAGGTGTAGCAGTAGCAGTGGACGATGGTCTATTAGTGCCGGTATTGCCATTTGCAGACCAGATGAGTATGCAACAAATAGGAGGTATGGTACGCGAACTTGCTGGTAAGGCCCGCGATAAAAAATTACAACCTAAAGAAATGGAAGGAAGCACATTTACCATTTCTAACCTTGGAATGTTTGGTATAACTGAGTTTACCTCGATTATCAATCAGCCCAATTCTGCGATCATGTCTGTGGGCGCGATCGTTGAAAAGCCGGTGGTTAAAAATGGACAGATAGTTATAGGGAATGTCATGAAGATCACGCTTGCGTGCGATCACCGGACAGTTGATGGAGCAACGGGAGCAGCATTCTTGCAAACGTTCAAATCTTACATCGAAAACCCAATCGTGATGTACGTATAATAGTGGATTTCTAAATATTTAAAAAAGCCGGTCAGTTGATCGGCTTTTTTGTGCATTAAAGTCATTAATCATTAGCCATAGCTGCGCTATTGCCTATTTTTACGGTTCAATTTTAAGTTTATGAAAAAGATAGTATTGGTAATTCTTGCAGCATCAATTATTTCTTGTGGTACATCACAAAGAATGGATCAACTTGCTGGCGATGCAGGTAATTCACAAAAGAAGCGGGTAGAGATGCCAACAAGCAACGCTACACAAATAGCGATTGATGTTCAGTACCTTTCCAGTGATGAATTGATGGGACGTGATACGGGTAGCGACGGGATAGCCCTTGCAGCAGCTTATCTTGCCGAACGTTTTGAGCAAATAGGAATACCTTCTTATAGCGATAGCTACCAGCAGGAATTTACAGCCAACGATATTTCTGGAAATAATATCGTAGCCATTCTTCCAGGCAGTGATAAGGACTTGATGAATGAAACCGTCGTCATAGGCGCACACTACGACCACATAGGTATCATTCAAGCTGTGGCGGGTGACAGTATCGCAAATGGAGCAAATGACAACGCAACCGGGACCGCTAGCGTTATGGCTGTTGCAGAAATGTTCAAAAAGCTTGATTTTAATAGACGTAAGGTTGTGTTCGCCTTATTCTCTGCAGAAGAAAAAGGGCTGGTTGGTTCCAATCAACTGGCAGCACAAATGAAAGCTGCTGGTGAGAATGTTGTCGCCATGATCAATTTTGAAATGACAGGTACTCCCATGACAGATAAGCCATACATCGCCTATTTGACAGGATATAATACCTCAAACATGGGAGAGATTTTTAATAAGGAAAATGATGCCCGGTTGGTTACAGGAAAACTGGAAGCAGCGGCCAAAATGAATCTGTTCAAAAGATCAGATAACTACGGGTTTTACCAGACGTTCAATGTTCCAGCGCAGACCATCAGCACATTTGATTTTACAAATTTTGACCACTACCATCAGGTAGGTGACGAGATTACAGGCGTGAATGCGCAGCATATGTCACAAGTAGTGGATGCCGTTTTTCCTGGAATATTTTCTATTGTCAATGACAGTAATTTGAAAATGAATGCGATACCTAATGAGTAAAAAAGTAGTTATTACCGGCACCAGCCGCGGGATAGGATTTGAGCTTGCCCAATTATTTGCTAGCAATGGAGATGAGGTAATTGCGCTTTCGCGAAAGCGG
>JBBSPH010000027.1:0-16183 GCA_038258985.1 Flavobacteriales bacterium | reverse complement strand
TCAAGAAAATAATAGGCCCATTTTCCTACCATTCTGAACTCAATGGATAACCGATTAGGTCTACCTGATGATCCACGAATTGTCTTACCTGCGTACCCATAGCTACTTGAACCAAAGTCAGTACAATCAACCAAAAAGCCATTTGCGTCAATTTGCCCTTGTTTTTATAACGGGAATCGGGAGGCAGGACTTCATACAATAGGTAGATCAACAATCCTACAATCAGCAGTGCTACGATCATGTGTATCGTAATCAAAACCGGCGATAATAGAGTGTCTACCACAATTTTACCAATAACCGCCTGAATGAGCATCGCGAGCAAAGCAACAACAGTTAACACGGTAAGTTTTGGTCTAGATCTTATAAATTGGAGCGATAGGAGAGCAGCAATTAGAACAACCAATCCTCCCAACGCACCAATCAACCGATTGATGTACTCGGTCCAGGTGTGGAATTTATTAAAAACCGCATAGTCATGTTTTGTATAGGGTTCCCAATCAGTTTCAGAAAAAGATGTGGCCGTAAAAAAATCATCTTTAGCAACCCGCAGTTCTTCATCCACAATGATGACCATTCCTTTCTTGTAAGAGGTGTTGGGTATAAATTCAAGTTCGCTTTCCTCGGTTGGTGGGATCCAATAACCGAAACATTTTGGCCAGTCGGGACAACCCATCCCGCTACCGGTCATGCGCACCACGGCACCAGCTATGATGATGAGGTAAATGACGAGGATGCTCAATCGCAACCAGCGGCGGTAATTTTTTGTTGTAAACATATTATTAATTCCCAATTTTAGATTTGCTCCTTTCGACAAGCTCAGGGCATGTCGCAAATCTCGATTGCCGATTTTTAAGTTATCATTCAGCCCCAGGGCGGAATCGGCTCGTGTTTAACTAAATGATTGTAAATAATTTTTCAAAATTTCCTTTCAAAGTAGCTCTCGACTCCGCTCGAGCAAGCATTTTTCTGAATCCTGAACTTACAAACTGTTCTCGACTGTACTTCGACAAGCTCAGTATATAAACTGCTCGAACTGACATTTTCTTTTAACTCAATCAATGCATTCGATCTCCGCGAACTTCTCTATTCTTCATCATTTCAGCTTCATATGCTAACCAGTATTCCCACCGCTTCATGACTCGGTCTTCTGGGAAATAAGTCTTTCCTAAGTCCAAGAATAATTTGTAATGAGCAGCTTCTGCCACCATGAACTGGTGATAGAACTTTTGCAATCCTGTGTCTTCCAATTTTTGCGAAAGCATCTTAAAACGCTCGCAGCTTCTCGCCTCAATAAGTGCACAAATCAACAATTGATCTAGAAATAGAAAGTCCCGACTCTCGCCTTTGGGTTTTCCCTTCATCAGTGTTTTGATGTAGTCGTCTGGTCGCTGTAATCCCAACTCAAGTCCTCGTTTTTTTAACTCGGCCAGCACCATGCGGAAATGTCCCCATTCCTCAGTCACCACAGGAGCGAGTGCTTCCACCAATTCTGGTTTATCACTGTGCATCTGTACCATGGAGATCATTGTGCTAGCTGCTTTTTGCTCGCAGAATGCATGGTCAGTTAGGATGTCCTGAAGGCTTAGTGAGGCTAATTCTACCCAACGTGGGTCGGTGGGTAAGTTCAATCCTAAGACCGTTTTGGTTGCTTCATTTTCCATGCGGCAAAGATCGGTTAGAATTGACGGGTGGTCAAGTGTTCACAACGGCATTTTACATTCACGGGTATCAACTATTTTAAATTTTTTAGACTTCAACCGACTTGATTTCAATTCATTACCTTTAAATCAACCAAAATAACCGAGATATGACAACGCAAGAAGTAGCCAACAAACTGGTAGAATACTGCCGCCTTCACCAAGAAGAAAAGGCTTATCAAGAATTGTATAGCCCAGAGATCACCAGTGTGGAAATGTCGGAGCCTATGAAAGAGGTGCACGGGATGGATGGTATAGAGAAAAAAGGACAGTGGTGGAATGAAAATTTTGAGGTGCATGGAAACACTTTTTCAGATCCCGTGGTAGCCGATAATCACTTTGCGGTAAAAATCTGGATGGATACGACACACAAACCCAGCGGTCAACGGTCACAAATGAATGAACTTGCTGTATACCAGGTGAAAGATGGCAAGATCTGGCGCGAGCAATTCTTTTATGATACGAATGAATAAAAAAAGGTCGAGAAGCAAACATGCTCCTCGACCTACTTCAATCCAATCAACTAATTCTTAATATTTCAGTACGATATCTACGTGAAAATCGTCGTGTATCAACTTATCACCTAGATCATTAAAGAAGCTTTTACTGCCATAACGCACGTTAAATTTGCTTCTATCAATCACTAGCGTTGTGGTAGCGGTATCTTCTTTTGTGGTCAACTCAAAGTTAATGTCGTCGGTAATTCCCTTGAGCGTTAATGCCGCATTGACATCATCAGCACCATCTTCCTTTTTAGTTACTTTCTTAAATTCTAGCGTCGCTTCTGGATTTGTTTCAACGCTGAAGAAATCTTCGCTCTTTAAGTGCCCTTCCAATTTTTCTTTCATTTCTCCCTGTAGATCAACCACAGTGATGGAGGTCATGTCGATGACCGCTTTTCCTCCGGTAAGGTTACCGTTGTCAAATTCTAGCGATCCCTCTTTCAAATTGATGTTACCTGTATGTGATCCGCCTACTTTTTTACCGGTCCACAGTGCACTGCTTTCTGCTGTATGTATGTTTTTCATAATGTAAAATTAAATGTTTATACTTTAATTGTATATACAAATATATGGATAATTAGATTAACTTATCTTTCTTAGGGATTCAATTAACATTTGTATCTCTTTGCTAGACAGATTTGCAATTAATTCCTCCTCGCGTTCATTGACCTTATCATCAAGCCTAGCCAGCACTGCCAGTCCCGCCTCTGTTATCGTCAACTCAATCTGTCTGCGGTCACCAGGGCATTGTATACGCTCTGACAAACCTTTTGAAACCAGTTTGTCTACAACGCGGGTGGTGTTGGAATTTGAATGCAACATATCCTTGCTTACATCCTGCAGGTTTGCGGGTTTTCCTTTCCTACCACGCAGTATGCGCAAAACGTTGAATTGTTGGATGGTTATTTTTTCCTCTTTCAAGACCTTGGCAATCGCTTCGGTGAATTCTGTTCCTCGCTTGACTATTGTGGTAATCAGCTTTCGCGAAAGCGGTATTTCAACAAGCTTTTCTTTTCCCATTTACATTTATTGTATCTACAAACTTAGGAAAAATTGGCTATAAGGTGTTCTCCCGAAACCTTAAATTTTTTCAAATTATTCCTTTTTAAAATTCATTTAGCACGATTTTTAACCAATAAACAAACGCCTACCGACGTTACACTAAAAATATTCTCATGAAAAAATTATTGATCATTTCAGGTTTGCTTCTTAGCGGTATCGCTGTGGCACAATCCGGCAGTGGATTTGGTATCAAAGCTGGACTCAATTATGGTTCGACGGGCGATTTCAGAAATGAAATCACAAATAATGTCGAGAATCCCGATTCTAAAATAGGCTACCACGCGGGTATATTTGGTAAGGTAGACCTAGGTCCAGTCTACATAAGACCAGAGCTTTTGTATACTAAACTGACGGGCGAATACACGATAGGTGACCTAATTGTGAAGAAGATTGATGCGCCTATTTTAGTGGGTGTAAACGTGATTGGACCAGTGCATGTTTTTGCTGGCCCTTCCCTGCAGTACATAGTGGATACAGATTTTGAATCAAATGATGTAAATCTAGATTTGGGCGATGCGCAGGATGATTTTACGGTCGGCGCGCAATTTGGTGTAGGACTTAATCTGGGTAGATTAGGTATTGATTTGCGTTATGAGCGAGGTTTCAATGAAAACGAGGCAGAGTTTATAAATGACAATACAAGTCTTGAACGCAGCCGTATTGACACCCGTCCAGAACAATTGATTCTGGCACTTAGCCTAGGATTCTAGCATATTGATGTTGCGTACATCAAACCACTGTGCAAACGGTGGTTTTTTTATGCTCTAAATTAAAATGGTGCAGGTACTTTTAAGGTGATTCGCTTTCGCGAAAGCGGGTGTTCAAAGGTTATCTGCGCCGCATGTAAATGTAGTCTCGATTCCTTTTTACCATACAAATCGTCGCCAACGATGGGCGTATTCAAACCATCCACATGGGCTGCATGAACCCGCAGCTGGTGTGTCCGGCCGGTGATAGGGTAAAAGTGGACGGTAGTTTGACTTTCCTGTCTCGATATGACTTCATACCGCGTCCTTGCCGCTTTTCCATAGGTATGATCCACCAATTGGTACGGCCGGTTGTCTAGGTCTACCCGCAAGGGTAGGTCGATGTATCCATTCTCCTGTTCCACAATCCCGTCCAAAACGGCGATGTATTTTTTCTGTACCGTGCGTGTGGTAAATTGATTCTGTAAATTATGGTAGTCGTCCAGTGTCTTAGCTACCAACATGATGCCTGACGTGGACATGTCCAGCCGGTGTACGATCATAGGGCCAGTTGCATCTGGAAACATTGATCTCATTCTTGTTTGTACAGAATCGCTGATGGTTTTACCAGCAACGCTCAGCATTTCTGCTGGTTTGTTGATGGCGAGCATGTGCTCGTCCTCATAAATAATTTCCAGGTGCTTTTCTGTAGCTGGATTTTCTAAAAGTGGATTTGCAGCTACATTCATTCCCTGCAACATAAAGCCCAATACAGGCTCGCACTTGCTACGGCAGGCGGGATAGAAGTTCCCATGCTGGCGCACCTTGGATTTGGGAGATTTACCGTACCAGAATTCTGCCATGGTGATAGGCTTCCATTTATTCTCAAAAGCGTACTGCAGCAATTTAGGCGCAGCACAATCGCCTGTCGCTGCTGGTGGTGTATCTGGAATTCTAGTTTTGAATATATCCTTGACATTTTTTCTTTCACCAGCTATGTTCAAGAAATTATACTCATCAAACAACCAATCCTGTAGCCAGTTGGAACCCTCGCGGCGCTCGGTTTTTAAGGTTTCAAGTTTACCGTTTAAAATTTCAAATTCTTCTTTTAACTCAGCAATCTCTTGGTCCAGATAGATTTCATATTCCTTGAGAAAAAAGCTGTCGTTTAGTGAAAATTGGCGTTGTTGGGATTCCACCAACCTATAATCGGCAGGAGATAGGGTGGCTTTCTGATGTTTGAGAAAAATACGCCGATCTCTTTTCTGTCGCTGGATACGCTCCTTTTCTTTCTCAAGTTTATCTGAAGATGCTTTCTGTTGAGCGTTATAACTCTGCATCAATTGGATGTTCGCTGGATTGGTTTCCAGCAATTTGATGTGTTGGGTAAGGGCATCCAGTTTATCGGTTTCTTGTTTGAAGAATCTGTCTACCCGTTCCAGTTCATACACTGGTGGTACAAAATAGGGCTGAGTGGTTTTACCAGCAAGTTTCCCAGAGAATGCTGCGAGATAGCCCAGCTTGCCATCCGGACTTTCTACCACCAATACACCAAACATTTTCCCGGCTTCCTGCAAACTTCCTGAGGCAAACCAATTATCCTGTTTTGATAGATAATCCTGTAGCTCGCGAGCGGCGATAACGGCCAACTCGTCTGGCTGATAATAAAACGGATAGTTAAACTGGCTAGGTTTCTCGAGTGGAGAAACATCAGTTGTAAAAGAATGTATTGGATTGCTACTCAAAATCGGAAGAAAACAACTGGTTGATTTCTGATAAGCTTTGCGGATTTTCTGGATCGTAAAAGTGCTGCAATTGCCATTTTTGAGTTTGCATAGCTTGCTTGTTCATGGCAATATCCCACTGCGGATAAACCCTAAATCCTCTTTTACCCTTTTCATTATAGCTGCTTAAAATTCCTTTCTTGATTAAAATCTTTTTGGGTAAAATAAAAAAACCATTATTCGAAAGAGTTGATACGTTTATGAGGTAAAAATCAATATTGTCATAAGCGCTCAAGGGTTTAGTCTCACCTTTTAGGTTGCGTTTCCAACAAGTAACAAACTGACCTACTTTCTTGGGAGTGACTTTAGCCTTTCTGTAAACTATACGCTTATCATTTAATTCAAAACGTGCAGCATCGTACTCCTTACTTTCAGATTCAATTTTGTAAGAAGAAAATCTAAAATTAACTGATTCTGAAACTATAGATTTTAGATAGGCTAAATGAATATCGGTGGCATCAGACATTAAGCCAGACTTTGCATATTGACCAGGTTGCTGTAAACTCCCTGCAGACCTATCAATTGTTCATGGGTTCCCTGTTCTACAATCTTGCCACGATTCATGACAATAATCTGGTCTGCTTTCTGGATGGTGCTTAGGCGGTGTGCAATGACGATGGAGGTCCTGTTTTTCATCACGTTTTCCAGTGCATCCTGTACCAGTCGCTCGCTTTCTGTATCCAGTGCGCTGGTCGCCTCGTCCAATATCAGGATAGGCGCATTTTTTAGTACCGCACGGGCAATGCTCAAACGTTGCTTTTGACCACCAGAAAGTTTGTTCCCGCTGTCGCCTATGTTTGTGTGAATGCCTTGTGGTAGTTGGGAAACGAATTCCCAGGCGTTGGCTATTTTAAGTGCGGCAATCACTTCTTCATCGGTAGCATTTTTGTTGCTCAACGCGACATTGACGGCGACCGTATCATTAAAAAGGATGCTGTCCTGTGTCACCAGTGCCATCTGGTCGCGCAAGCTTTTTAACTTTACGTCCTTAACATTATGCCCGTCAATGGTGATGGTTCCCTGGTGCACGTCATAGAATCTGGTCACAAGGTTTGCAATCGTGCTTTTTCCGCTACCAGATTGCCCTACCAGTGCCACTGTGGAACCTTTTGGGATGGAGAGCGAGAAATCTTTCAATACGACCTCGTCCTCATAAGCAAAGCTCAAACCATTGATTTCTATCGCCTTCGCGAAAGCGGAAACTTCCACAGCATTCTCCTTATCCTTGATATGGTTCTCTGTATGAAGAATCTGCAGGACGCGTTCTGCAGCGGCGTTCCCTTGTTTGATGCCATAACTGGCTTTGGAAATAGCCTTGGCCGGCGTTAAAATGGCGTAGGCAAGTCCCATAAAAGAGATAAAAATTGCACCGTCAATGCTACCGTCAAAAACCATGCGCCCACCGAACCATAAAAGGGTTCCAATAACCATAATACCCAAAAATTCACTCACCGGACTGGCAAGTGCTTTACGTAACTCCAGTTTATTTGCAAACGCATAATACCGCTGGGTGCTGTTCTTAAAGCTGTCCTCCATGCGCTCCTCTGCATTAAATCCCTTGATCACCTTGAGTCCGCCCAGGGTTTCTTCCAGCAGCGACAAAAAATATCCCTGCTCGCGCTGCACATCATCCGACTGTTTTTTTAACCGCTTCCCGATCAGGGAAATAATAAATCCAGATACTGGAATAAAAACCAAAACAAAAATCGTCAACTGATAACTGATCAGCAGCATCGCCGCCAGCGCAAAAATGATGTTGAGTGGTTCCTTGACAATCAACTCCAGAACGGATAAAAAACTGGTCTGCACCTCCTGCGCATCACCGGTTGCGCGGGCTATCACGTCTCCCTTACGCTTTTCAGAAAAATAGGAAATAGGCAAATTTATGATCTTGTGGTACAGCGCATCGCGTATGTCGCGCATCACGCCGTTGCGCAAGAAAGTGATAAAATAAGTACCAAAATAGCCCGCGAGATTCTTGAGAAAAAAAAGGAGCAGCACCAGTGCGATCATCGCGATCAATGCCTGCTCTTGATTCTCGTTCACAACACTAGTCGCATACCAGTTGACGTAGTTTTCCAGGTATTCCTTAGATCTGGTAATGCCCTGCCAGACTGGTTTTACATATTCCACCTCGGTGGTTTGAAACAGCACCTTCATCACGGGAATCAATGCCACGAATGACAGCGTTCCAAAAAGCGCGTAAAATATATTACAAATGATATTTGCAACGCCATACCTGCGGTACGGCTTTGCAAACTGGAGAATTTCCTTAAAATAATTCATTAATTAATGTCTAGGCTTTGGAGGATGGAATCCAGCTTTTGATTTAGTTTTTCCTGCACGGCGGGATAGTTATCGACATGGTCGAGCGTTTCTTTTACGCTCATGTAAAATTTGATTTTCGGTTCTGTACCGCTGGGTCTGGCGGCGATCTTGCTGCCGTCTGCCAGATAGAATATCAGGACATTTGCCGCGGGAATGTCCATGGTCTCGACCTTGTCCACGTTTTTGTTGGTGCGTTTTCCGTCTTGGTAATCCTCGATAATGACAATTTTTTGACCGGCAATTTCTACGGGTGGATTTTTGCGCAGGTCAATCATCATCTGCTTGATTTCCTGTGCGCCAGAGATTCCTTTTTTCACGAGGCTTACCAGTCGCTCTTGATAGCAACCGTGTTTTACGTACAATTCCAGTAGGTAGCGGTAGGCAGATGTTTTGTTCGCTTTCGCGAAAGCGAGCATTTCACAAGCCAACAGCGTTGCAGTTACGGCATCTTTATCGCGTACAAAATCACCGACCATGTACCCAAAACTCTCCTCGCCACCGCCCACAAAATCCTGCTGCGGGAAATCGACGATCATCTTGGCAATCCATTTGAATCCGGTCAGACCTTCCTTACATTCCACGTTGTGTGCTTCGGCAAGGGCGTGCATCATGGGCGTACTCACGATGGTTGACCCTATAAATGGTTGGTTGAGTTTGTTGAGGTCGGTTTGCTCCAGGAGAAACGCCGTCATGGCAATCATGGTCTGGTTCCCGTTAAGTAGCAATAGCTCGCCATTATTGTCACGCACGGCAATTCCCAGGCGATCACTGTCTGGATCTGTACCTATGACGATGTCAGCATTGATTTTATTAGCCAACTGTACCGCCAATGCTAGCGCTTCTGGCTCTTCTGGATTGGGTGATTTAACGGTTGGAAAATCACCATCGGGAACAGCCTGTTCCTTGACGATGTGCACATCCGTATATCCAGCGGCTTTTAATGTATCGGGTAATATGGTAATACTCGTCCCGTGCAGACTGGTAAAGACAATTTTCACTTTGGAACGATCTACATTCCCAGCAACCTTACCTGCCGTGACGCTATCGTCAATGAATGCTTGGTCATCGCTATCATCCAACAAGTGGATGAGGTCATTGTTTCCATTAAAGTTGATGTCAGCAAATTGGGTGTCTTCAATAGTTTGAAGCACTTCCTCATCTTGTGGTGGAACCAGTTGCCCACCGTCTTCCCAATATACTTTGTACCCATTATACTCTGGCGGGTTATGGCTCGCAGTAAGAACAATACCCGCCTGGCAGCCCTTGCGCTTTACCGTATAAGAAAGTAATGGAGTAGGGCGTAGGTCTGGAAAAAGGTAGACGTGAATGCCATTTGCACTCAATACCTCTGCCACTGTTTGTGCCAGTTCTTTACTGTTGTGGCGGCAATCGTAGGCGATGGCCACCTTTATATCTTGATTTGGGAAAGACTTTTTGAGATAGGTGGAAAGGCCTTGTGTATTCTTGCCCAGGGTGTATTTATTGATTCGATTTGTTCCCACACCCATAATCCCGCGCATGCCTCCCGTACCAAATTCCAAGTTTTTATAGAAGGACTCGAGGTACTCATCAGACTGGCTCGCAATGAGCTGCTCAGTTTTGGAAATTGTGTCTGCGTCAAATGGTGCTGCCGTCCAGGCGGTTGCGGTTTTGTGAATCTGCTCTTTGTCCATAGTCAATAGATAAATGAAAAACAAAGGTAGTAATTTAAGAAAGGCGGTAGTACCGCCTTACCGCTTCCTAATCAGCACAATTTTCACAGTAGGAATTCCTTAAATAGGCATCTTCCAACAATTGAAAGGTAACGCCACCTTGCAAAGACGGGTTGAAAAGATTGCAGTACCGCTGCTTGTTCTGGTTAACGGCATTTAGCATGATGGTACGATAAGCTTCTGTCTGAGTAAGGTTCTTATCGATCAAGGTCAAATTAAGGTAATAGAATAAGAGATCCTCATCAATGGTGATTTCCTGTGCACGAGGCTCCAATAATTTTACCGCCTCGCTGCTTTGGGCATAATAGGTAAGGAATTGAGCTAGGCTTAGATAATCGGTATCTGTCAATTTGATGCGATTATACGTGCTTAAAATATTAAGAACGCTTTTATCCTTTTCATCAAAATTGCGTTTGCGCATCTCTCGTTCTGCACGCACGATGTGATAGTTGATCATCATGCGATCGATGAGACTGCGCTCGATGCCATAGTTTTTCAAATCTCCAATCTGTTTTTTGAATTGATTCTCATCTATAGGTGCTGCATTGTTACGCCACAATACAAACTTCAAAACGGCAAGGTTGTACTGGACTTTTGGATTTTTTGGATCTAGGTCAGCTAGCTTTTTGAGATCCTCGTACACAATCATGGATTGACGGATATCCATCGCATATTTATACATGTTATTCTTTACTAGAAAATCAATGTATTTTTTCTGTCTGGAAATTTCCAGTTTGTTGAGTGCGTCCGGAGAAAGCTGGTCTTTTATCTTATTGTAAAGCGAGTTTTGGATAGCACTGGACTCCGCTAGTTGGTCTTCTTTAATGCTGCTATTGAATAAAATGATCAGTTCTTCTATAGATTTGTCTTGGTATAGATCGATGCGATCCAGTTCCATGGTAACTACCGCCTTGCGATGGTTGGCCAGAATAGGTTCAAGGTCCAGGGAGGTTTGACCAACTAATTTTGACTTGATCTCATTTTTCGTGAGCGGTTTTAGGTTGGTATAGTTTGTTTTTGATACGTCGTTAAAAAATTCTACCCAATTCTCAGAAGTAGTGATGGTCGTTTCAATGGTCGGTGATTGAAAGGATTGCAGGGATGATGCAATACTGCTGCCTCTTTCCTGCTGTAGTTCCATGTTGCGTTCCGTACTACCTTCAACGCTGGCGTAAGCCTTTATGTCTATGGTTTTTATATTGAAATCTGTCAATCGCAGGCTATCATAAAGTGGCTTTATGTCTGATGGATCATAAACAGATTTATTCTTCTCAAACGGAATTACAAAGCGAAGCGTTTTATATCGCGTAACAGCCTGATCTTCATTGCTGGTAATCCTTTCATTCTTAAATGTTAGAGAATCCAGATACATGCCCATATCCAATAAATCCCAAGGGTAGGAAGCAAGGTTATAAATCGTGTAACATTTACACAGCACATTCTCGTTAAGGAAAAGAATATTGAATTCCAAGTCTTGTTTCATCATCGATCCCGGAATTGTTCCTACGACAACACTGTATTTGTTGTTTTCAAATGGTTTCAAGCCTTTCCTGATATCATTCGTATAGACAGGAGCGAGCAGTTTACCTTTTACCTGTGATGGCTCTATTGTTGCCTCGCAAGCATATCTTTCTTTGGATACGATATCGACAGCAATTCCATCGGTTGGTTTTTTGAAGAGTTGCTTGACCCATTTTTCATCGTTCGTTTCAAAAAAGAGTTGGTTACCCTCACGCTTTATTACGAAAGAGGATTCTTTGGGTTTGTTTTGAAAAGACTGTTCAAAATAGCCGCAGGTGCTGGAACGCTCGCTGGAATTTGGAAATTGTATCCCGAATAATTCCTGAGCGTACAGAATCGTTGCGAAAAAGGAAAAGGCAATGGTGAGAATAAATTTGTAATGGGTAAACATTGGATAGTTTTGAATTGCTAAAATAGAATAAAACCAAATTTAAACTATTCAATAAGACAGCGCAATCACAGCAGGTTGAGCAAATCATGAATTAAATCTATGAAGATAATATACTTATAAGTGTTTGTTCAATTTCATCCTTTTGTGAAGGATGCGTATGACTTCCAATGGTTGCTGCGGATTTTTACGATAAAAAATTAGATGGGGTTTAGCAGGAAAAATTCTGTACTTCTTTTTATTGAGTTCTACAATTTTCCCAAGAAAGTGATTTGCTACCAAAAGGTCGACTTGGCTCAAAATGAAATTGTAGTAAGCATCAGCCTGTGTCTTTGACCAATTCTGAAACGTGTAAAGCCAGATGTTATCTAAATCAAAATGTGCTTTTCTACTTATTTTGTATTTGGATAGGCTCACGTGTATTGTCTATGCAGCTTTTTAAGATTTTCAGAAGGATCAAAAGCATCCAAAAAACCGCTTTGTTCTCCTGCCTCAAGTGCGTCAATTAGCTCCTTTTCCTTTATTTCCTCACTCTTTAAAAGCTTCAAAGCCGCACTGATGACTTCGTCAATTGAGTCATATCGACCAGAGGTTATTTCATTGCGAACGAATTTTTCAAGTTCGTTACTAAGAACGATAGGGATACTGTTGACCATGACCATATTTTTACTAAAGATATAAAAGATACGGAAAAAGGGCTCGAACTTTATCTTTTCTAATATATCCGTCTATTCATCTAGGATGCCACAGGTGCAATTTTCTCCGCAATTTTATAACGTTCCTGTTGGGCACCTGTACGAATGATCAACTCGCCTATGAAACCGGCGATAAAAAATAGGCTCCCGAGTATCATTGCCGTTAGTGCGATGTAAAACCAGGGATTGGTAGTCACTAGATTATAGGGAGCATTTATGCTCATTTTATAGAGTTTGGAACCGCCAACATAAGCCGCTGTAAAAAAACCAACGATAAACATCCCAAACCCAAGGGTTCCAAAAAAATGCATGGGCCGTTTCCCAAACCTAGAAATAAATGCAATCGTCACAAGGTCAAGAAATCCCTTGATAAAACGATCATAACCGAATTTTGTCTGGCCATACTTTCTTGCCTGGTGCTGGACGACTTTTTGGGTAATATTTTTATAGCCTGCATTTGCGGCAAGCACGGGAATATACCGGTGCATCTCGCCATGCACATCAATGTTTTTAACTACCGCTTTACGGTACGCCTTCAATCCACAGTTGAAGTCGTTGAGCTGGACACCACTGGTACGCCGGGCGGCCCAATTGAACAGTTTGCTGGGCAGGTTTTTGGAAATAAGACTGTCATAACGCTTTTTCTTCCAGCCACTTACCAAATCAAAATTCTGCTGAGCAATCATGGCATACAACTCGGGAATTTCCTCTGGGCTATCCTGTAGGTCTGCATCCATGGTAATAACTACCTCGCCTTTTGCTTGCTCAAAACCTGCGTGAAGCGCCTGCGATTTTCCGTAATTACTCAAAAATTTGATGGCGGTTAGGTTGTTCCGCTTTCGCGAAAGCGAACTCAATACCATCCAACTGTCATCCGTACTTCCATCGTCTATGTAAATCACCTCGTAGGAAATCGCCATGGTAGACACGACTCTTTCTATCCATTCCTGTAACTCTGGAATCGACTCTGCCTCGTTGAGTAGTGGTATGATGATGGATAGCTGCATCTAGACCTGCGATGGATTTTTCTTGATAAACAGTGCGGTGATGATACCGATGACTGTGTAGAATAGTAATTTTGAGGTCGCAGCGATGAGATAACTTTGCGCACTGTAATTGATTTCTCCCACTTGGACGGCGGCATTTGACGTGGCTTTACGTTCTGCCACCATGGTTTCCTGCAACTGGCGCACGGTTTCCTGCGCACCAGGATCCCACACCACAAAGATGAGGTAATTGATGACCGCCTCTGCCACAAAAATGAGCAATACGGATAGGAAAAATGCCAGTACGGCCTGCTTGAGCGTAAGATAGCCGCTCAACTTCCTTTTGCTAAATACCTGGGCCGCAATACCTATTACTAAAGGAACTGCATAAACAAAAATACCTATACCGGCATTTTGGAAATCCTGGTTTTGCCAGATGTACACATAACTGGCAATAATGATGGTTGCGCCTACCAATCCAAAAATAAATGCGGTCTTCTTAACAATATTATCCAATTCCTTACCCTTGTTTAAAGTTCTCCTGCAAATATAGCCGTAATGGGTAGTTGCATCCCAACCGAACTTTAGTGTATTTTTGTGCGCTATACCTTGCACATTTAATTAATTTATCTAAATTTGCAGCCGCTAAAGAATTAAGTAAAAGATCATGCAAAAAGGAATTCACCCAGAAGATTATAGACTTGTCGCTTTTAAGGACATGTCCAACGAAGAGGTTTTTATCACAAAATCTACCGCCAATACTAAGGAAACGATAGATGTTGATGGGACTGAGTATCCATTGATCAAACTGGAGATTTCCAGAACATCACACCCATTCTATACAGGTACCAGCAAACTTATAGATAACGCTGGTCGTATTGACAAATTCAAAAACAAGTACAAGAAATTCGACAAGAAGTCCTAATTCTTTTACCTCATATATTGAAAAGCCTCGCAATTTGCGAGGCTTTTTTTATGTGCTTAACCTTCTTGCTTCTTAAATAGATAGGCTGGCGACAACCCGTGAAATATCTATTTCTCAATCTTATTGTAAGAGGTAACAATACCCTTGATCAACGCGCTGCTGAAGCCGTTGTGCTCCATCTCATTCAAACCGGCGATGGTACAGCCCTTGGGTGTCGTCACTTTATCAATTTCAAATTCGGGATGCTGTTTGTGCTGTATGAGCAGTTCGGCAGCGCCTTTCACGGTGTTGGTGACGATGGTGCTGGCGGTTGCGGCATCAAATCCTATCTCGATCCCGCCCTGGATCATTCCGCGCATAAATCGCAATACGTAAGCGATACCGCAAGCGCCTAAAACCGTCGCGGCATCCATCAAAGCCTCTTCAATTACTATAGAAGTACCAATGGAATCAAAACAATCCTGTACCAGTGCTGCAGCCTCAGAATCTGCAGATGAGGTCGCGATGCAAGTCATGGAGGTGCCCACATCTGCAGCCGTATTGGGCATCGCTCTAAAATTAGGAATGGAAACCTGAATGGTTTCTTGGATCTGCTTCAGTGATATGCCGGTGGCTAGGGATACTAAAATATGTTGTCCTGCCTTGAAATGTGGCTGCAATTCCCGCAGGGTTTCCAGAATGGTGTACGGTTTAAGCGCAACGATAATTAGTTCTGAACTTTTGATGGCAACGACATTGTCGGTTGTGACCACCACGCCGCGGTCGGCAAAATGCTGTAAGGCTGTTGTATGGCGTTTGGTCACCGTAATATTTCCTGGCGGTACATCAGTCGCGTCTAAAAGTCCATTGAGAATGGAGGTTCCCAGGTTTCCGCAGCCTATAATGGCGATTTTCTTGTGAGTCATGGTTGGATGGTGTTGATGGTTCTGGTGTTACTAATATAGGGTGGAATGGGTGGGAATTCCGCTTTCGCGAAAGCGAATACCCACTACATCCTGTGATCAATGATCTCCTGAACAACCTCTGGATTGAGTAGTGTCGATATATCGCCCAGACTGTCCTGCTCGCCAGAAGCGATTTTTCTCAAGATGCGGCGCATGATCTTACCAGAACGCGTTTTAGGCAAACCAGCGGTAAATTGGATCTTTTCGATTTTAGCAATGGCACCTATACGTTCTGCGATCAATTGGTTGATCTCCTTGCGCAGATTGTCGTGATCTCTTGTAATTCCTGCCTCTTTCAAGATCACAAAGCCGTAGAGTGAATTTCCCTTGATGTCATGTGGGAAACCTACGATCGCACTTTCGGCAACTGCTGGGTGTTCGTTGATGACATCCTCAATGGGCGCGGTGCCCAGGTTGTGTCCAGAAACGATGATCACGTCATCCACACGACCAGTTATTCTATAGTATCCCGTAGCGTCACGCAATGCGCCATCACCGGTAAAATACATGTTCTCAAAAGCAGAAAAATAGGTGGTCCTGTACCGTTCATGATCGCTATAAATGGTTCTCGCGATACCAGGCCAGGGAAACTTGATGCACAATTTCCCTGCAGTTTGATTACCCTTTAATTCCTGACCATTATCGTCGATCAATGCGGGCTGAATACCCGGCAACGGCAAGGTGGCAAAGGTTGGGATGGTAGGTGTCGCAAACGGGATGGGACTTATAAGAATCCCACCATTCTCGGTTTGCCAGTAGGTGTCCACCACTGGACATTTCTTTTTACCGATGTTGTCATTGTACCAGTGCCATGCCTCCTCATTGATAGGTTCTCCCACTGTCCCGAGAATCTTCAAGGTACTCAAGTCGTGGTTTTCTACAAAACTCAAAGATTCCTTGGCCAGTGCGCGGATGGCGGTAGGAGCAGTATAGAACTGAGTCACCTTATGTT
>JBBSPH010000026.1:0-16317 GCA_038258985.1 Flavobacteriales bacterium | reverse complement strand
TATCGCCACGATCGTCAATCTCGAAAAAAACAAATCAAATCTTGACATAACTCTTGAAAATAATCTGGCTACTGAGTTCAAGGTGGATCAAAGCGTCAGTCACAATGGGGTTTGCTTAACAGTCGTGTCAATTGAAGGAAAAAGGTATAAAGTAACCGCCATAGACGAGACATTACAAAAGACCGCTCTTGGCAATTGGAAAATTGGAGACCTCATCAATATTGAGCGCGCTATGAAAATGGATGCGCGTCTGGACGGTCATATCGTGCAAGGCCATGTTGACCAAGTCGCAACATGTACAAATGTTCTCGAGCTTGACGGATCATGGCGTTACACACTTACATATGATCAGAGCCAGCAAAATGTCACTATAGAAAAAGGT
Source organism: Flavobacteriales bacterium (assembly GCA_038258985.1). Classification (GTDB taxonomy): domain Bacteria; phylum Bacteroidota; class Bacteroidia; order Flavobacteriales; family Flavobacteriaceae; genus Nonlabens. The sequence continues at coordinate 15,935 of JBBSPH010000026.1, read as the reverse complement.
AGCATTTGTATCAACGGTGTAAGTCTTACTGTCGTTGATTCTAAAAAGGATTCATTTTCTGTCGCGATAATTCCTTACACATATGACTATACCAACTTTAAGAACCTTGTCAAGGGTTCTGTCGTCAATTTAGAGTTTGATGTAATAGGAAAGTATGTAAAGCGTTTGATGGATCTTTAGGAGGCTACTGGTTTTGATGATTTCCAGATAGAATAGAATTTTACGCCCGCAATCACAATAGCCACTAACAATAATAGCCAGATAGATCCATCAATAGGAACTGGATCTCCTGGAGGAGATATTGGTCCTAGCTTAGGTGGTGGAGGTCCACCACTAGGAACTGCCTGTTGGAGCAGTATGGTAAATAACAGGGGGATCTGGTTTAACATTGTAGAGTGACTAGCGCGAAAATAACAAGTTCATACTGTTTATACGAATAAACTGCAGTTTTGGTTCATAAAACCGGTATTTAGTGTCTGTTGTCGATATACTTAACTTTTGTTATCCATGAGTTTTCAACAATTCTCTTCCATAATGTCACAATTTTACATTTCACTTTCTTATAAAACAAAAAAAGCCCTGAAATCGTACAATTTCAGGGCTAATCATCGTTAAGCTGCGCTTTTACTACATCTTAGAAGCCAATATCAAAGCGTTATATAAATTGACCATTTTTCCAGAAACAGTCGTGTCCATAAAGCGTTTAGTAGAATCATCACCTAGAACTACATCTATGGTTGTCGTTAAACCACTATCCATTATGATCTTTTTGGTCTGTCCCGCAGTCAAGTTGGGAAATTGAGACCTGATAACTGCTGCAACACCTGCGGTTGCTGGAGAAGCCATACTTGTGCCTCCTGCATTTCTATACGTGCTTAATGGCGCTGTCGAGTATATAGCCACTCCAGGAGCAAACACGTCAACAGATGATTTTCCAAAATTAGAAAAGTTCGCTACCATCTTAGGACCATAGGTAGGAGCTAAAGCGCCAACTGTCAAGAAATTATCTGAAATATCCGCAGCACTTCCAACTTGATCTTGTGGGTAAACCTGGGTAAAGTCCGTGTCAATCGATTCATTTCCTGCCGCATTAACGATAAGAACATCTTTACTGGCTGCATATTTAATTGCTTCCCATACCCACTCTGGATTTGGAGAATGGTATTTGCCAAAACTCGTGTTGATCACCTTAGCACCGTTATCTGCGGCGTATCGTATTGCTTTTGCAATATCCTTATCATACTCATCTGCAGTAGAAACTGCACGCAATACCATAATTTTTGCGTTGTTTGCTACACCGTTTGCTCCTAGTCCATTATCACGTTCAGCGGCAACGATACCTGCAACGTGTGTTCCATGAAATGCATCTGCTTTTTCTGGGTCTGGACCTGAATACTCATTGTTTCCATAAACACCCGTATCCCATACGTAAGGGTCATCACCTAGAATATCCTTTCTATAATTGGTCTTTAATTTATCGCCATTCAATAAGCTGTTGGAATCGTTGATGAGATTTGTCAATTCTTCCCTTGCCTGGTCTGCACTTTCCAAACCCTGATTCATAAAAAATGTCATCGCGCCTGCGGCTTGTTGTATTTGCTCGTCCTCAGATTTTGCTGCTCTTTCGATGTCTTCTTTCGAATAATCCTTCTTACCAGCAAATTCTGTAAGAACTGCATCTAGCTGATTTACTTGTTGTAGGATCTGCTCGTAGCGCATTTTAGTTTGTGATGCCTCTTCTACTTTCTCGTTATATTCCTTTTGGGCTTTAGCAACGATATCTGCTGGTAATTTATCCTTGTCACGCACGATACGCTCATACTCGAGGTTTTCATCAACAATGTCACCAAGGAAGTTCCAGCCGTGAACATCGTCGATATATCCGTTCTTGTCATCGTCAATACCGTTTCCAGGTATCTCATCCTCATTTGTCCAGATGACTCCATCAAGATCTTCGTGCTCAATATCAACACCAGAATCAATAATAGCAACAATCACAGGCTCTCCCATACGGACAACCTTTTTACCATTAACAGTAGTGGTTAAGAGTTCTGCATAGGCTCTATCTACAGACATTCCTGGAATGGTGTCGTTTACAAGGTCATAATCCTTCCAGTTTTTTGCTTGAGTCTCAGTCAGCTCAGTCACTTTGAGTGGCTGCTGATCAATGTTCTCAATAGGTGGCGATACGATGCTCAACTGGCTGCCGCCACAACTGGCTAGCAATCCTGCGGCTGCAATACTTAGAAAACTGTATTTCAATGAAGTGTTCATATAGGTAAGTGTAATTTATTTTTAACTAAAAAGTTCAGTAAATGAGAAGGTCTTGTCGTGCCGCACACCTTTATCTGTATGTTTTACCGTGATGATTTCATGGTGCGGATCGTGTTCCAATATCAGGTAGTAACCATGGGTAGCAGCTTTGTCGAGAAACTTTTCTTTCTCGTCAAGAGTAAGTAGAGGTCTCGTGTCATAGCCCATAACATAAGGTAGCGGCACATGACCAGCTGTAGGTAATAGATCTGCCATATAGACAAATGTCTTTCCATCCAATTCAAAATGTGGAATCATCATCTTTTCTGTATGGCCGTCGACAAATAGAATGTCGAAGTCCATTTCCCGCGCTTTTTCAAAACTAGAATCCTGCTGGATAAACTGCAACTGACCACTTTCTCCAATGGGTTGTATATTTTCTGGTAAAAAACTTGCCTTTTCCCTGTCGTTAGGTTCTGTAGCCCATTTCCAGTGGTTGGAATTGCTGTATAATTTCGCTTTAGCGAAAGCGGGCTCCATAAAACCGCCATTCTTGTTTCGTTCAATCGCACCTCCAGAATGGTCAAAATGCAAATGGGTCAAGAAAACATCGGTAATGTCATCTCTTGAAAAGCCCAATTTATTAAGCGAGCTATCAAGATCATATTTATGATCCATATAATAGTAGCCGAAAAATTTTTGAGATTGCTTTGCTCCCATACCCGTGTCGATAAGCGTCAATCGATCGCCATTTTCCACGAGCAGGCAACGCGCCGCCATATCAATCATATTATTGGCGTCTGCGGGATTTGTGCATGACCACAGACTCTTAGGCACCACACCGAACATGGCGCCACCATCCAACTTAAAGTTTCCAGATTCTACAGGGTGGATTTTCATAGAACATGCAAAGTACAAAATAGGCCAGACTGTCCTGAATCATTGAGAAATTATTGTGAATTTATGCGCTCAATAGATTCTTTGTCCATTTTTTTTTCAGCTTTCATAATTTGTGATGGGTCTTAGAATCTTCTGCCGATTCGCTTTCTTTTGAGTTCGCTTTCGCGAAAGCGAACTTAAAAAGTTTAGACCTCGCAAGTTGCGGTATGAAAGCAAACTCCTAAAACAACATCGTCAAAAGGTTGTATTTTCGTGGTTTAAACCGTAAACGATGCTAGAACTAGCTGGAATTATAATACTGGGAATACTCGCGCAATGGATGGCGTGGCGATTGAAGATTCCCGCCATATTGCCTCTTATATTAATAGGTCTTGCCGTGGGACCACTCTCCACCCTATATTCTGAAGATGGATCCCAGTGGATTCAACCTATATGGAACGATGAGCAGGGTTTTTTTCCTGGCGAAAGCCTATTCTACTTTGTCAGTCTCGCTATAGGTATCATCCTTTTTGAGGGTGGACTGACGCTTAAACTCAACGAGGTCAAAAAAGTAGGCGGAGTTATAGGCAAGTTGATAAGCCTGGGCTCTATTGTAACCTTTTTTGGCGCTGGAGTGGCTGCGCATTATGTATTTGGACTGGAGTGGCAAATTTCATTTCTATTTGCTGGATTGATTATAGTTACTGGCCCGACGGTTATCACACCTATTCTGCGCAACATTCCTTTGAGAAAAGACATTTCTGCCGTGCTTAAATGGGAAGGTATTTTGATTGACCCGATAGGTGCACTCGTTGCCGTTCTTGTATTTGGATTTATTAGTGTAAATGTTCCCGTTGGTTTAGAAGATGTAGCGACCGAAGGAGTCGCCGCAGCATCAACCAACGATCCTAGCGATAGTTATACCAAACACGCGCTGTTGCAGTTTGGGAAGATTATTGTGATTGGATTTTCCTTTGGACTAGCAGGTGGTTTTGCAATGTTTCAAGCGGTCAAGCGTAAAGTGATTCCTCATTACCTTTTGAATGTAGCATCGCTCTCCATGGTGCTTTTGATTTTTGTGTTGAGCGATCTTTTTGCGCATGAATCAGGTCTGCTTGCCGTTGTGGTCATGGGAATGTATCTGGGCAATGCAAATGTGCCCAATCTCAAGGAGCTACTCTATTTCAAAGAATCTTTGAGTGTCCTGCTTATCTCCATCTTGTTTATCCTGCTGGCGGCAAACATCAGCATTGATGATTTATTACTGATCTATAACTGGCAAACTGCCATACTTTTTGCGATCATCATATTTGTAGTACGACCCGTAGGTGTGTTCTTGAGCACCTGGGGATCTGATCTCAAGATCAATGAGCGCATCTTTATAAGTTGGGTAGGTCCTCGCGGTATCGTTGCAGCGGGAATTGCTTCCCTTTTTGGGACTAAGCTAGTGGAGCTTAATGTGCCTAGTGCTGAATATATTACGCCGCTCGTTTTCGGCTTGGTGCTAGTAACCGTTCTTCTCAATGCCACCACTGCACGATTGGTAGCGTCATTGCTAGGTGTTTTCCTTAAAAAATCTGAGGGAATCATGATTATAGGCGGTTCCCGCGTTTCTAGGCTCATCGCCTCATACCTGCAGGAAAACGGCCGCCATGTTGTCCTTGTAGATAGTAACCGGAACAATATTGAAAAGGCCAAGGAACTGGGTATAGATGCTATTACTGCCAATATTTACAGCGATGATCTAACCGACAACATCGAATTGAATGATGTAGGTTATCTGCTTGCAATGACCGGTAATGACGAGATCAACCGCCAAGCCATGAACCGCTTTGGAAAGCAATTTGGTGAAAACGGAACATTCCGCTTGATGACATCTGAAGAGTTGCTGGATGAGAAAAACTTTGATAAGGAAGACGTTTTTAGCAATACCCATGATTATTTACGATTTACTGAAGTGGCCAGGGATTTTCCTTCCATCCAAGAAATTAAGGTGGACGAACATTCTAGATTTTTAAGAGTATTGGAGAAAATCAGGGACAACAGAGATGCTATTCCTCTCTTTATTAAAAATGCCAAAGGCGAATTGACCCTTATAGACACCCTGACACAATTTGATGTGGAAAAAGGAACCGGAATTGCCTATTTAGGAAAACCCATCGATTTCGAAGATGTCGTGATCGCTACAAATCCCGATGGTCAACTTCCCAAGGCAGAAAATACGGATGTTTAAGAGGGTGCGGTTTGAGAGCGCTCCATGTTTAAACTGACTGTAATTGCCGGATTTAGGTATGCGGTAGTAAATCTATAATAACAAAAAAGTCCTCATTGTAAAATGAGGACTTTTTTGTTATCGCTTTCGCGGAAGCGATCTAATATTATTTAATCATTCAACTTCAACACGGCCATAAATGCTTCTTGTGGGATCTCTACATTACCAACCTGACGCATGCGTTTCTTTCCTTTCTTCTGCTTTTCGAGCAACTTGCGCTTACGCGAGATATCACCACCATAACATTTTGCGGTAACATCCTTACGTAAGGCTTTGATCGTTTCACGGGAAATAATCTTTGCACCTATCGCCGCCTGCACAGGTATATCAAACTGCTGGCGCGGTATGAGCTCACGCAGCTTCTCCACCATTTTCTTACCGATGGTATAGGCATTGTCCGCGTGGATCAACGCGCTCAAGGCATCAACGGTTTGTGCGTTCAATAGAATATCAACCCGCACTAATTTTGAAACACGCAAACCGATGGGAGCGTAATCAAAGGAAGCGTAACCCTTAGAAACTGTTTTCAATCGGTCATAAAAGTCGAAAACAATTTCTGCCAGTGGCATGTCAAATGTCATTTCTACACGCTCTGTGGTCAGATATGTTTGATTGGTCACGATTCCACGTTTCTCGATACAAAGTGACATTACGTTCCCAACAAAATCAGATTTTGTGATGATCGTCGCTTTAATGTATGGCTCCTCTACCCTATTGAGCGTTGATGGCTCTGGAAGATCTGACGGGTTATTTACAATGACAATCTCGTCCGGATTCTTATTGGTAAATGCGTGGTAGGAAACGTTGGGCACCGTGGTGATGACGGTCATGTCAAATTCACGTTCCAATCGTTCTTGGATAATCTCCAAATGAAGCATTCCAAGGAATCCACATCTAAATCCAAAACCTAACGCAGCACTACTTTCTGCTTGAAAAACAAGCGATGCATCGTTCAGTTGGAGTTTCTCCATGCTGGATCGCAGGTCTTCATAATCTTCAGTATCCACCGGATAGATCCCTGCAAAAACCATGGGCTTCACATCTTCAAAACCTCCAATAGGATTGGTGGTAGGCGTGTCGTGGTCGGTAATCGTATCCCCTACTTTTACTTCTTTGGCTTCCTTGATACCGGTAATCAGATATCCTACGTCGCCTGCTTTTATTTCTTGTTTTGGAACCTGATTGAGTTTCAGAGTGCCAATTTCATCGGCATAATAGCTTTCGCCAGTAGCGACAAATTTGATGTGTTGTCCTTTCTTAATAGAACCATTAATGACCCTAAAAATAGTCTCTACACCGCGGAACTGGTTGTACTGCGAGTCAAAAACAAGCGCCTGTAGCGGCTCATCAACATTTCCCTTTGGTGGCGGTACGCGTGCAATGATTGCGTCCAGAATGTCCTGAATTCCTTGACCCGTTTTAGCACTTGCAGGAATTACCTCACTTGGGTCACAGCCAAGAAGATCCACGATATCGTCAGTAACTTCCTCCACATTAGCGCTTGGTAGATCCACTTTATTTAGGACTGGGATAATTTCCAGGTCGTTTTCTAAGGCCAGGTATAAATTTGAAATTGTCTGTGCCTGAATGCTTTGTGCCGCGTCCACAATCAATAATGCGCCTTCACAAGCAGCAATGGAACGGGAAACTTCATAAGAAAAATCTACGTGACCAGGTGTATCGATCAAGTTCAAGATGTACTTCTCGCCATCTGGCGCAGTATAATCCATCTGGATCGCATGGGATTTTATAGTTATGCCGCGCTCACGCTCCAGATCCATATTATCGAGCAACTGCGCCTTTGATTCCCGCGCGGTAACGGTTTGGGTAGCGTCCAGCAAACGGTCAGCTAGTGTGCTTTTCCCGTGGTCAATATGGGCGATAATGCAAAAGTTGCGTATGTTTTTCATAAAAATTTAATCAGCACAAATATAATCTAAAAGGATGTGTCCCTTTAAATTGGCAGGTTTCATTAATTTAGCACATCCAGCCTAATTCGTATGAAATTTATTACAGCTATCCTGCTGCTCTTCTCTTCCACACTCGTTGCTCAACATTCAATCACTGGAAATGTGGTCGATAACAACAGCGATCCAGTGGCCTATGCCAGCGCTTTGTTATTCAAAATGCCCGACAGCACCTATTACAAAGGCACGACCACAGATGAAAATGGTCGGTTTTCCATGACAAACATTGCAGCGGGAGACTACACATTTGCAATGAGTTCTGTTGGATATGTTCCGCTTTCGCGAAAGCTGACCATCCCCACCACCACGACCCTGGACAATCTAGTGTTACAAACCGCGACGGAATCGCTGGACGGAATTACCGTCACCGCACGACGTCCAACCATTGAAAAACGTCCCGACCGCCTTATTTTTAATGTCGAGAACACGTCATTGAGCACAGGAAATGCAGCCAACATCCTAAAAAACACGCCCGGAATTTTTGAGATGAACGGAACTTATATGGTACAAGGATCTGCGGCAGTTGTTTATATTAACGACAAGCGTGTCTACATAACCGCAGACGAGCTCAATGCATTTTTGACCGGTCAGAGCGGCGATAACATAAAGAGCGTAGAGGTGATCACCAACCCGTCTGCCAACTATGATGCAGAAGGAATGGCCGTCATCAACATCAATACCAGCAAGGGTGTTTCATTGGGCTACAAAGGCTCCATCAACGGTAGCTATGAAATTGATGAGTTTGCCAAATACCAATTCGGCACCTCGCAATTTTATAAAAATGATTGGGTAAATATATATGCCAACTATAACTACAACCCGCGCAAAGATCTGAAGATTGACGAGGCACAAGTAGGATTTTTCAATCCAGATGGAACACGCAGTTCCCGCTGGTTTACCGATTTTGAAAAAGTCACCCGCAGCGATGCGCACAGTTTAAATACCGCCATTGATTTTACACTTAATGATCATAGCGAGATCAATATTTCAGGAAACTACAGTGCAAACAATAACCAAGACATAACTACTGATGTCCAGACCTTGATACTTCCCAGCGGATCTCTATCCTTTGACGGTTTTGATACTGACAGCAATCTGGGCATTGATCTCTCTACCGGTTTCGTGAACGGTGGATGGAAAAATACGTTCAATGAAGGTGCGGGAAGCTTATCACTGGAAGGAAGCTACATCTTTACAGACCGCGATAAAACGCAAGATTTGATCAGCAACTTTTTTGATACGGCTGGCAACACTACAGCAACAAACAGCTTTTTCACTGATGCCAATCAAGAAATTGATATTTATGTAGCCAAATTGGATTATGAAAACACAGTCGGTAATTATTTGTTGAAAGCCGGCGCAAAATTTTCTGATGTTTCCTCCACAAGCTCGCTGGACTTCTTTGATACCGACTCTGGTACAACCGTGTTCAACGCTCCTTTATCGGATAACTTCCTGTATGATGAAAATATCTATGCCGCCTATGTACAAGTAGATCGCGACTGGGAGAAATGGGCCATTGCCCTAGGCCTGCGTGCAGAACAAACCGATGTTGAAGGCGACAGCCGTTCATTAGGACAGGTCAACACCCAAAACTATTTTGAGCTGTTTCCTAACATTGCCGTTACCAATCAAGTCAACGATAATAATTCATTGACCTTGAGTTATCGCAGATCAATCGATAGACCACGATACGAGAGCTTGAATCCGTTTTCCTATTTTATCAATGATAATAACGTGAATACGGGAAATCCAAATTTGCAGCCGTCGTTTACCAACCGTTTGGATTTTAATTGGACGCTAAAAAACACTTATTTCTTTGACCTTTATTACGTAAATACAAAAGGTGCTTTAGCGGTTTTGCCATTCCAAAACAACCTGACAAATGTCCTGAATTCGCAAAATGTGAATATGGAATATGAGCGCCAGTATAGTTTTGATTTCATGACGTATAAATATTTAACAGATGATATTTTAGTCCAAGGTCGAACCAGCCTTTACTACATGGAAAACGAATTTAGAGCGTTACAGTCTGACAGCGAGTTTCAAAAATTAGATCTCACTGGGTTTTACATTCAACTTTTGAGCAGGATTACTCTTTCTAAAGATGGAACGTTCATCATGAATGTAAATACTAGTTATTTGACTAACTATCTTGCAGGATCCTATGAATTGAAAGATGTCTTTGAATCCAATGTTGGTTTATCTAAAACCATTTGGGATGATCGTGCTATTATTACATTAGATTACAGTGACATTTTCCTTAGTCAGAACCAGAAACTAGACTCAAGATATCAAAATCAGGACAACGAGTTTCTTGCACTTCCTGAAACGAACTTGCTTAGAATCGGCTTTACTTACAAATTTGGAAATTTTAGATTAAACAACAACGAAGTCGCCACTCCAGAAGATCAAGAGCGAACGAATGCTAAGGGTGTCGGGTTTTGATATGCATACTTGTAAAAAATCAATGCAATGGACACTAAAAATCTAGAGCCTATCACGGTTCAAACCAATATCAAATCAACGCTCGATAAAGTATGGGAATGCTGGACACAACCGCAACATATTGTCAACTGGAATTTTGCAAATGATGAATGGCATTGTCCGCGAGCAGAAAATAATGTCGTTGAAAATGGTAAATTCTCGTGGAGTATGGAGGCCAAAGACGGTAGCATGGGGTTTGATTTTGCTGGAACCTACGAAAGTGTTACGCCTCAAAAACAAATTACCTATCGATTACCGGACAGCCGACTCGTATCCATTGATTTTGAAGAAAAAGAAGATGAAGTAACTATTCGAGAAACTTTTGATGCCGAGGGAACCAACAGCGACGAACAACAACGCGCTGGCTGGCAGGCGATTTTAGAGAATTTTAAAAGCTATGTGGAGTTGCGTACGCAGGGCACATTGATACTATAATAAACAGAAAGTGTATAGAAGGAGCTTAGCTTATGCAGGAGTAAATGGTGGGGTCAAATCTATAAGAATATGGGAATTAGACTGATAAAAATTCTGTCCTCTATATTGATGATGATAACATTGACCACTTGTGCAGTGAAACAAGAAAGCCTAGATGGTCACACAAAGGAACAGTATATTTTAGCATATAAAAAAGAAGTTTTGTTTGGATGTCTAAATGAAAAAACTGAAAATAAATTTGGAAAACTATTGAATGATTACAATAACGTTGGCTCGGTTGAGGTTGCCATTTTATTTCATTCAGTAGCGAATCATGCAGATTCAGTAGGCAGGGAATATTCAAGAAAGATAAAGCCCTATGACTATTACGGTGATCTTATTGGTAAGTCGCCCATTTTCGGAGAATGTGTCGAGTATGCTTTTAGTATAAGGACGGACTCTATCGCAACTGATTTGTACTTTAGAACAAGGTAAAAGCATCCGACGCTAACGGTATATTTATAATTTTCAAAAGTCTTTCTTCTTTCCTCTATAAAGAACCATATCCTATCTTTGCATCATGGTTAAAATAGGCGACATTCAACTACCCGATTTTCCTTTACTACTCGCACCCATGGAAGATGTGAGCGATCCACCATTCCGTACGTTGTGTAAAGAAAATGGAGCAGACGTTGTTTTTACAGAGTTTATTTCTAGTGAAGGTTTGATACGTGATGCCGAAAAGAGCACCATGAAGCTTGATATCTATGAAACCGAGCGTCCCAGATATTTCAGAGTTTGATCTTGCAAATTTTTTTAAAAATGCTATTAGATCACAACTATTAATCTACGGAGGAACGTTTAGTCCAATAGCACCTTTTCCAATACAAAGCCCTGCTCCTTATGTTACGAGTTTTTTAGGAGCTGCAACAGATTGTTAAGTAATTATGAAGGCCATCAATATATTATTTGTATTAATCTTTAGTATGAGTTATAATATTCAATTCGAGACATTTCTAGGGAAACCGTTAACTTTAATTGAAAAGACAATAGGTCATAATTTGATTACTAAAAAATTTGGCGATGAATTATTTTATTCGAGTATCGAAAAAAAATTAATAGGTCAAGGAGAATTTAATAGTATGCCGATCAGACAAATTACAGTCATTAGTAATGATCAAAATATAGTTCAATCAATAAGCATTTATTTTACCGAAGTAATTGAAGAAGGATTTTTAAATGCCTTTATTCAGAATTATGGTTATCCTAGCGATATTCTTAGTATGGATAAAAAAACTGTAGTGAGTGAATCCATTCATGAAGGTGGGGAATTAAGAAAAAGTGAAGGCAATCTTATAACGTCAACTTTTCAAGATAAACCACTATTTATAGTTTGGAAAAAAGATCAATATCAAATCAAAGCTTTGCTTAAACATGATCAAGGTACTAGTATGGTTACTTTTAGTATGAAGTGATTTAAACTTTTCTCAAAGAAATAAAGAGGGTTATGAATATTTGTGTTGCGCAAAATTATTAAGTAAACCACAACCTTGTGCGTAAACAATATTTGACAAACGTAAAATACAAATGAAACCATCTCCTTGCTAGCGTCGGGTCCGTTGTATTTAGATCTTTCGTGTAAAGGACTTATCTACTCAGATATCTTAGCATAGCAATAACTAATAGATGATGACGAACAACAACGCGCTGGCAGGCAGGCGATTTTAGAGAATTTTAAAAGTTACGTAGAGTCTCTGAATTAACCCTTCACAGTTCTTTTATTAACTCCATAAATTTGGTGTAGGTCAAAATCTGGGTTTCTTCAACCAATTTCAAGTCCAGAAGATCATTGTCTCCAGTAATCAAATAATCAGCGGTGGAATCTATTGCGAGGTCAAGCAAGAAGTTATCTTTTTCATCACGACAGAAATTGACATTTGAGTTCACAGCAATCAAAACGCCATAATTATCAAAATATGCCAATAAGTTTTCAATGTCTTTTTTGGTAAAATATTTCTTGAACTTGGGCCGGCTTGCAACCTCAATAAATTCTTTAAGCAATGCATTAGAAAACACAATTGTTATTTTACCTTCTCTCAAAAAGTGATCAAGACTGTTTAAATTGTTTGAGATTAAAAAACTGATCCAGAGGTTGGTATCAAGAATAATTTTTTTAGCCTTCATGCTTAGACTTCCTCACTAGTTCAACCTCTTTAGTAATTTCATCAAGTGACATTTCTTCAGTTTCCCGACCTCTCAATCTAGCTAAAAGAGCAGAAAAATCAGTTGATTCTTCTTTTTGAATTTTTATCAAGTTTAAGTCCACGAGACTTTTAAGTAGGTTTTTCGCTTTGGGATTAATTATATCAATTCTAAGAGTTTCCATAGCTTTTTATTTCCAATAAATTTAAGCAAAAAATACTTTGTGTAATTGCCTTCTTAAATATGGATCAAATTTTGAGCCGCTCATTGCTTATACCATTTTGCATTGCCAATTATTTTCATGAAATAATGCATGTATCCTACTCATCACACGGTGAAATTATTGGGTATATGTAAAGCTGTCCTATCTTTGCATCATGGTCAAAATAGGCGATATAGAACTTCCTGATTTCCCGCTGCTCCTCGCACCCATGGAAGATGTGAGCGATCCACCTTTCCGCACTTTGTGTAAGGAAAATGGTGCAGACGTTGTTTTTACCGAGTTTATTTCTAGTGAAGGGCTAATTCGTGATGCTGCAAAAAGCATGATGAAGCTCGATATTTACGAAACCGAGCGTCCAGTTGGCATCCAGATTTTTGGAGCCAATATGGAATCCATGCTGCAATCCGTAGAAATCGTCGAGCGTACGAGGCCAGACATGATCGATATCAACTTCGGTTGTCCCGTGAAGAAGGTGGTTTCAAAGGGCGCTGGTGCAGGGATTCTCAAGGATATTGATTTAATGGTTTCATTGAGTGCCGCCATGGTGAAGCATACTGATTTACCTATTACCGTCAAAACGAGGTTGGGTTGGGACCATGATTCCATTAAGATTGTAGAAGTCGCAGAGCGACTGCAGGATGTAGGTATCAAAGCCATCAGCATCCACGGTCGCACCCGTGCACAGATGTACAAAGGCGATGCCGACTGGGCGCCCATTGCAGCTGTGAAGAACAACCCACGCATGCACATTCCCGTTTTTGGCAACGGTGATGTCAATACACCAGAGCGTGCGGTAGAAATGCGTGATAGGTACGGATTGGACGGCGCAATGATAGGACGAGCAAGCATCGGCTATCCTTGGTTTTTTAGGGAAGTGAAGCACTTCTTCAACACAGGCGAGCATCTTGATGCACCAACCATGCAAGAACGTGTGGACGTGGCCAAAAGGCACCTAGAAATGGCGATCGCCTGGAAAGGTGAAAAATTGGGCGTTTTTGAAACGCGCAGGCATTACACCAATTATTTCAAGGGGATTCCAGACTTTAAGGAATACCGCATGAAAATGGTCACCAGCGACGATAGCGCATCGGTATTTGCTGCATTTGAAGAGGTAATGGAAAATCTAGCCGACTACAACTTTGCCTGAGACAGTAATCTGTCGTTAATTCTGCGGGAGCCTATATAACTAGCAATAATTCCCAAAATGGCGATGGTAAAAAAGGCAATCAGAATATTAGACCATTCAATTTTCATGGGATAAGCTAGTCCAGGAGCGATCAATACCCAGCTGTAAATGATCTGGCCATAAGAGATTCCCAAACCTATCAAGAGGCCAAAAATCCCACCGGTCAACGTCATTAAACTGCCTTGGAAAAAGAAGATTCGGCGCAGCTGGCCAACCTCTGCTCCCAGATCGAGTAAGGTTTTTAGGTTTTTTTTCTTATCCAGAATCATCATAATGATCGATCCAACGACATTAAAAAGTGCGATGATCAACACCAGCGTAAAAATTAAGTACACCGCCAGATTCTCGCTATTCAACATTTTATACAGCGCACCGTTGAGCTGAAGCTTATTTTTGATATCTAGTTCCACATCAAATAGCGCGGCAACCTGCTCCCGCACTTGACTTTCCAGCGCGGGATCAGAAAGATTTATTTCTAGCGCGGTCACTGTAGAATCGCTGTAGTCAAGTAGCGTGCGAGCGGCACTCAGTCGCATAAAAATATATTTGTTGTCCAGATCTTCATTGACACTAAACATACCGCTAGCGATTGCGTCCAGCGTACTAAATGAACGGTTCAGGTTCATAGCGTTGATCACATTAGTGCCTGGTTTAGGCACCATAATTTGCATGAACGTCGAGTAATCATTAACGCTTATGGATAAATCATCAGCAATTCCAGCGCCTATAACAATCTGCGGGTCGTTATCCGTGAGCCAACTTCCATAAATCAAAATGGAGTCCGTGGCGATGATCTGGTCGTAATTTTCAGGAACGCCCTTGATGTAGGCAATGTCATTTTTTTCGGCATAGCTCAAGAAAGCCTTTTCTTCAATTACCTCAGAAATAACTGCTATTCCTTCAATGTTTTCGAGGGCTCGCATTCGCGAAAGCGGAATCTCCAACGTTTTTCCCTGCACCGCGGTTACCTGCAGGTCTGGATCAAAAAAACCCGTGAATCCCGTGCTAAAGTCCTTTAATCCACTGAAACCGGAAAGCACGATAAATAGCGCCGCCGTTCCCACGATGGTGATGATAAAACTGAGGATATTGATGATGTTAATGGCGTTCTTGCCATTCTTGGAAATCAGGTATCGTCGCGCTATGTAGAACGAAAAGTTCACTTACGACTTCTTGCGACGCGGCAGGATATCTGGGTTCTCAATAGGGTTATTGAGTCCTTTTAGCTCTTTGTCAATCTGGTCCATATACTCTAGGCTGTCATCGTTAAAAAACTGCAACTCTGGCATACGTCGGAACTGGTGACGCACCTTGGCCGCCACATCATACCGTATGTCGTTCGTCATCTCCACAATTTCCTTGACCACGCTCACAGCCTTGTCCGGTGGGAAAACCGATATAAACGCTTTGGCATAGCCCAAATCTGGCGTCACCGTAACTTTAGTGACACTCACGAGCAAATTTTTAACCGCGTTTTCCCGCATTTTTTCCTGCAATACGTTGGAGATATCCTCCTGTAGGATCCCGGCGATTTTCTTCTGGCGTTGACTTTCTTCCATGCGACAAAGGTAACTTAGATTCTATAATAATTGTTATATGGGCGTTCCCGTCCCGCTAAAGAGCGGGATGGTCGGGCTATCGCTGCAATCTTTTACACCCGCGCATTCCACGCGCGGGTGTAAAAGGATTTACGCTCTATCCCTAACGCAGTCTCGTCAAAATTCTGTAGAAAAAGAAACTAGAATGAACTCACTTCTTTGTTGTGAGCCCACGCTTCGAAAAGCTCAGCGCGCCGCCTGGGTTTGCTTCAACCGCGCTCACCATAAACTTGCCCGTGAAGGTCACAACTTCTAAAAATCTGAATCGCAATGGAAAACAAAAAAGACCCTAGCATAAACTAGGGTCTTCGTTGTGGGCCCACCTGGGCTCGAACCAGGGACTTTCTGATTATGAGTCAGATACTCTAACCAGCTGAGTTATAGGCCCTCAAAATACCGCAGCGCGATATACTGATTAAAAAGTCTGCAAATTTACACTATAAACGGGTTTCAC
>JBBSPH010000025.1:0-16679 GCA_038258985.1 Flavobacteriales bacterium | reverse complement strand
ATGATGAGAATCTTGTTCAAATAAAGTTAGGCTTTTTTGTAGAAAGGGAATTTAGTCACTGTCGCGGGTACCAACTTTTTACGTATTTGGATATAAATCGTACTACCTGGAACAGCAAGTGAGGAAGGTACATAGCCCATACCTATACCGACATTCAACGATGGGCTCATTGTACCACTCGTTACAATTCCCAGTTCATTTCCATCAACATCTGCAATCACGTAACTACCTCGTGGGATAGCACGCTCATCCATGGTAAAACCTATGAGTTTGCGATGCACTCCATTCTCTTTCTGTGCAGCAATTTCTGTTGAATTAACAAAATTCTTTGTGAATTTAGTCACCCAACCCAACCCTGCTTCAATAGGGCTAGTGGTATCATCTATATCATTACCATAAAGGCAAAAACCCATTTCTAAACGCAACGTGTCCCGGGCCGCTAGTCCAATCGGTTTAATTCCATATGCAGCGCCTGCTTCCATTACACTATTCCAAATTTCTTTCACTTCCGTGTTCTTGCAGTAGATCTCAAAACCACCACTGCCGGTGTAGCCAGTCGCGCTGATGATGACGTTTTCCGCTTTCGCGAAAGCGGAAACCTCAAAATGATAATATTTGATAGCAGATAAATCTACCTCAGTCAATGACTGCATAGCCTCCACCGCCTTGGGGCCCTGAATAGCAAGTAGGGAATAGTCATCGCTCAAGTTGCGCATTTCTGCACCGATGGTTGCATTGTATTTGGAAATATGGTCCCAATCCTTTTCAATATTTGAGGCATTGACGACCAGAAGGTATTGATCTTCCTTGATTTTGTAAATCAATAGGTCATCCACGATACCGCCATTGTCATTTGGTAAGTAAGAATATTGCGCTTTGCCAATTGTTAAGGTCAAGGCGTCATTTGCAGATACTTTCTGGATCAACTCCAGTGCCTTGTCGCCGCTCACCAAGAATTCTCCCATGTGGGAGACATCAAAAACACCCAGATTTTTACGCACATTAATATGTTCTGCCGTTACACCTTCGTACTGGACAGGCATATTGAAACCAGCAAAGGGAACCATTTTTGCTCCTAGCGATTCGTGGGTATTGGAAAGTGCAGTGTTCTTCATTATAATCTAGCTTTTGCGAGCGCAAAGGTATTGAATTACTTTTCTAATTGGTAAGCTTCAAAGCGCCACAACCCATAAAATATGACCAGATAAAACTAGAGAAGTGCTAAATTGCTAGGGAATAATTACCCTATGAAAATCCTAACCGCCCAACAACTGGCAGATGCCGATAAAGCAACTATAGCTAACCAAAACCTAACCAGTGAGGCACTCATGGAGCGGGTTTCCCTGCTCGTGTTCAACAAGATACATGAGCGGCTGGGCGGTGCACCCGTACCTATCAAGATATTTTGCGGTATAGGGAACAATGGTGGTGATGGCCTGGCCATTGCGCGCCATATGATCCAGCATGGTTACAACGTCACAGTATATGTGACAAATTGCAGCAAGCACCGTTCTAAGGATTTTTTGATCAACTATGAAAACATTAAGAGCGTTACTAAAAACTGGCCCACGCTACTGGATTGCAAGGATGATATCCCAGCAATAGCGGCTGGGGATGTGGTGATTGACGCAATATTCGGCATAGGTCTTAATCGACCTATCGATGGATGGATGGCAGACTTGATCCAGACCATCAACGATTCAAAAGCATTTGTTGTGAGCATTGACATGCCCAGTGGTTTGTATGCAGACGAACCCCAACCTAAATCATCACCCATCATTAAGGCCAGTCATACGTTCACATTCAATAATCCAAAGCTGAGCTTTTTCTTGCCTCAGACAGGCGTTTTTGCGGGTACATTTGAGGTACTGGAGATAGGACTAGATCCAGAGTTTATCCAAAACGCAGAGCCTCTTGCCATGGTAATTACCAGAAATGCGGCTCAAAATATATATAAACCCAGAGAGAAATTCGTCCACAAAGGTCATTTTGGACACGTACTGGTAATGGCTGGAAGCAAGGGAAAAATGGGTGCTGCCGTGCTGTCAGCCGCTGCTGCAATCAATGCTGGTGCAGGCAAGGTAACGGCCTACATTCCTGAGGATGGGAATGATATTCTACAATCGTCAGTTCCAGAAGTAATGACGATCACAGATGAGGGTGAGGAATATCTACAGGATTTCATGGTAGATCTGCAGGATTATACTTTGTGCGCAGGGCCCGGAATAGGTACTGGTGATGCTGTCGTTTCCGCTTTCGCGAAAGCGATCAAGCAACAATCATCGCCTATTCTCATTGATGCAGATGCCTTAAATATTATCGCTGCAAAGCCGGAATTAATGAAAAGTGTACCAAAAAACTCGGTACTGACTCCTCATGATGGCGAACTTGAGCGATTGCTCGGCAAATGGTCGAATGATATGGAGCGATTGGAGCGCGCAATAAAATTCTCAAAAAAGCATGAGGTAATTCTGGTTTTGAAAGGAGCACACACGATCACCGTTTCTGGTGAGAATATGTACATCAATGATAGTGGTAACTCCGGAATGGCAACGGCGGGCAGTGGTGATGTTCTTGCAGGGATGATTGCTGCATTGATTGCACAAAAATATGATCCATTGATGGCAGCCGTTTTTGGTGTATACATCCACGGTGCGGCTGGAGACCTCGCTGCACAAACATATGCTCACGAAGGATTACGTGCTGGAATTATCTCCAGTTTTGTAGGACCTGCAATCCTAAAACTTTTCAGGGAAGATTCATCCCAACAACCTAACTGATTACTAAGGTTGAGCAGTCTGGTGCAAAACACTGCCTACCCATTCAATTGCGTCCTCCAAAACATAGAAGTTGCGGAAGCGTTCCTTTACATAAAACTTAGATTCAATAACAGCCGTGGGTTTGATGCCATTGGGATCAACTAGGGCAAAGCATTTAAGGTTACTAAACTCCTTATTGATATGGTGCACCATCGGATCAATACTATATTGATATTTGCGGTGGCTTATGTATGCAAAATTGCGCTTGGTGCCAAAATGTGATCTGGCAAGATCACAGACTATAGCGTTGAGTTCCTGATTGAAATGCACTCCTTCATTAATCTCGCCCACCATAATGTCGGATGACATTTGAAACTGACCAAAATGGAGGGTTTGAATGGTTTTCATCTGCTAAAAAACTCGCAAAAATAGCAGTAATCAATTAAAAAATTACGTTTAATCGATAAAACACTAGGTTTGAAAGGAAAATCTTACGATTCGAATACGAAAGTATATAATTCATAGAACAAACGAATAGAAATAAAACAGGCTGCCTTTTAGGGCAGCCTGTTGAATCTTTATAGTAAAATATTTATTGTTCTGTAGACTCTTTTGCTTTTTCAATCTTGATAGTCAACTCGCTGGTCTCAGAATTTAGATCCATAAATATGGAGTCACCCTCTTCCAACTGGCTGTTGACTATCTCTTCTGCAAGGGCATCTTCAATATACTTTTGAATTGCTCTTTTTAATGGTCGTGCACCATATTGTTTGTCAAAACCTTTATCAGCGATGTAATCTTTTGCAGTATCGCTTAAAGTTAATTTATAACCCAGATCAACGATGCGAGCAAATAACTTAGCTAATTCTATATCGATAATTTTGTGAATATCCTCACGTTCCAGCGGGTTGAAAACGATAACATCATCAATCCTGTTGAGGAATTCTGGAGCAAATGTTTTCTTTAATGCTCCTTCAATAACGCTACGCGCGTTGTCCATTTCCGCATCCTTACGAGCGGAAGTACCGAATCCTACACCAGATCCAAAGTCTTTCAACTTACGTGCTCCAATGTTTGAGGTCATGATAATGATCGAATTCCTGAAATCAATTTTTCTACCAAGACTATCCGTTAGGAATCCATCGTCCAATACCTGCAATAGCATATTGAATACATCTGGGTGGGCTTTTTCAATCTCATCCAGTAATATTACGGAGTAAGGTTTACGACGTACTTTCTCTGTCAACTGACCACCTTCTTCATAGCCTACATACCCTGGAGGCGCACCTATCAATCGAGAAATGGCAAATTTTTCCATGTACTCACTCATGTCCACCCGTATCAACGAGTTTTCAGAATCAAATATTTCCTTGGCGAGGACCTTGGCAAGTTGTGTTTTTCCAACACCCGTTTGACCTAAGAATATAAATGAGCCTATAGGTTTGTTGGGATCCTTCAATCCAGCACGGTTACGCTGTATCGCCTTCACGACTTGTTTTACCGCTTTATCTTGGCCTATAACTAGGTCAGTAATGGAATGATCTAGGTTTTTAAGCTTCTTCATTTCCTTAGTAGCGATTCTGCTGACGGGAATTCCAGTCATCATGCTCACTACTTCTGCTACATTTTCTTCCGTTACGGTGTCACGTTGCAATTTAGAAGCCTCGTGCCATTCTTCCTGAGCCTCAGTCAGCGCTTTTTCTAATTTTTTCTCATCATCACGTAATTTTGCAGCCTGTTCGTACTTCTGCTTTTTGACAACGTTATTCTTTTCCTGTTTGACGTCTTCTAATTGTTTTTCTAGGTCAAGGATTTGCTGTGGCACCTCAATATTTGCAATGTGAATACGTGAACCAGCTTCATCGAGTGCGTCAATGGCTTTGTCAGGCAAGAAACGATCTGTCATGTAACGACTGGTCAGTTTTACACAAGCCTCAATGGCTTTATCGGTATAAGTAACGTTGTGGTGATCCTCATACTTGTCCTTAATATTATTTAGAATTTCAATGGTTTCTTCCACGGTGGTTGGTTCAACCATCACTTTTTGGAACCTACGTTCTAGAGCGCCATCTTTTTCAATACTGTTTCTGTACTCATCTAGAGTAGTGGCTCCCACACATTGGATTTCTCCACGTGCGAGTGCTGGTTTGAACATATTGCTGGCATCCAGTGATCCTGCAGCGCCCCCAGCACCTACAATGGTGTGGATCTCATCAATAAACAGAATGATGTCTTCGTTTTTTTCGAGCTCGTTCATTACTGCTTTCATACGCTCCTCAAACTGGCCACGATATTTCGTTCCCGCGACTAGACTTGCAAGGTCAAGTGTAATAACCCTCTTGTCATATAGAATTCTGGAAACCTTACGCTGTACGATGCGTAGTGCAAGACCTTCTGCAATGGCACTCTTACCTACACCTGGTTCTCCTATAAGCAATGGGTTATTTTTCTTTCTACGACTCAGGATTTGGGAAACTCGCTGAATCTCTTCTGTTCTACCTACCACTGGATCAAGTTTATCATCCTCTGCCATCTTGGTAAGATCACGTCCGAAGTTGTCGAGTACAGGTGTTTTAGAATTTTTCTTTCCTTTCTTGTCGCCGCCACCCTGTGAGAACATTCCCTCATTGCCGCCATCATCCTTCATATCTTCTGGCTCATCGCTGAAAGATTGTGCTAATGGATCTTCATAACTGCCATCGTCCTGAGACAACATTAGTTTAAACTCTTCCTTAACGCTATCATAATCTACGCGCAACTTATTCAGCAGTTTTGTAGTGGGATCATTCTCATTGCGCAAAATACACAGCAAAAGGTGGGCAGTATTGATGGAGGTACTTTGGAAAAGTTTTGCCTCTAGAAAAGTCGTCTTCAAAGCGCGTTCTGCCTGGCGGGTAAGGTGCAGATTTTTCTTCTCGTTGATAACTGCTCCCGTCCCGGGATTTGCAGGGCTAAGTATCTCAACTTTACGGCGCAGATGATCCAAATCTACAGACAGGTTATTCAATATCTCAATCGCCTTCCCGTCGCCATCGCGCAACAATCCTAGCATTAAATGTTCAGTTCCTATAAAATCGTGTCCCAGTCGCAGGGCTTCTTCCTTGCTGTAAGCGATCACGTCTTTAACTCTTGGTGAAAAATTATCGTCCATTTCAGTTCTTTGTCTAAAAGTAATTAAAGATATATGACAAAAAGCATTCCGTATTATAATAATGGGTTAAAGGAATGTTTCGCTTTCGCGAAAGCGAACCCACCACAAGCTTGCGGTGCGATTTAAGCAGTTTTATAACTTATCCACACACTGCTGCCTAATCTGTTAATAAAAACCCACTTAGAGTGATCCTAATGCCTTATCGTTACTGGCATTTTACTTAAATTGCTCTTTGTTAAAATTATTAGATAAAATAGATTTATAAATGGCAGATGGAGAAAAGTTAATCCCGATCAATATCGAGGATGAGATGAAGTCGGCATACATCGATTATTCGATGTCGGTCATAGTGTCACGGGCACTGCCAGATGTGCGCGATGGTTTGAAACCAGTGCACAGACGGGTGCTTTTCGGGATGTATGAATTAGGGGTTCTTTCTAACCGCGGTTATAAAAAAAGTGCAAGAATTGTTGGAGAGGTTTTGGGAAAATATCACCCACACGGTGATACATCAGTTTATGACACCATGGTGCGTATGGCCCAAGAGTGGTCCCTGCGTTATATGCTCGTTGACGGTCAAGGAAACTTCGGCTCTGTAGATGGTGACCCACCTGCAGCAATGCGATATACAGAGGCGCGCATGCGCAAGATCTCTGAAGAACTTCTAGCAGATATTGATAAGGAAACTGTAGATACACAGCTCAACTTTGACGATACATTGTCAGAGCCTACCGTACTGCCTACTAAGATTCCAAACCTTCTCGTCAACGGTGCCAGCGGTATTGCCGTAGGTATGGCGACAAATATGCCGCCACACAACTTGACTGAGGTCGTGGACGGTATTGTTGCCTACATGGACAATAATGACATCGAGATTGATGAGTTGATCCAGCATATCAAGGCACCAGATTTTCCTACAGGTGGGATTATCTATGGCTATGATGGTGTCAAGGAAGCGATGCATACTGGCCGCGGTCGCGTTAAAATACGTGGTCGTGTGCGTATTGAAGAAGTAAAAGGCAAAGAATGCATCATTGTTGATGAACTACCTTACCAAGTCAACAAAGCGGATATGATCAAGAAGACCGCAGATTTGATCAACGATAAAAAACTGGAGGGGATTTCAATGATCCGTGACGAGTCGGATAGAAATGGAATGCGTATCGTTTATATCTTGAAGCGTGATGCTATTCCTAATATCGTTGTCAATACACTCTATAAGCATACCGCACTTCAATCGTCTTTTAGTGTCAATAATATCGCGCTGGTAAAAGGGCGTCCGCAGATGCTTAATATAAAGGACATGATCCACTACTTTGTGGAGCACCGTCTGGATGTAATCGTGCGGAGGACGACATATGATTTGCGCAAGGCAGAGGAAAGAGCGCATATTCTTGAAGGCTTGATCATTGCCAGCGATAATATCGATGAAGTAATCAAGATTATCCGTGCCAGTTCAAATGGTGAAGAAGCTAGAGAAAACCTTATTAAAAGGTTTGAGTTATCTGAAATCCAGGCGAGAGCAATCGTAGAAATGCGTTTGCGTCAATTGACTGGACTGGAGCAGGATAAATTGCGTCAGGAATATGAGGATTTGTTAGTGACGATTGCTGACTTGAAGGAAATTCTAGCCGACGTTGAGCGTAGGTATACCATTATCAAGGTAGAATTGGCAGAGGTACGTGAGAAATATGGTGACAAACGACGTTCCCAGATAGCGTATGCTGGTGGTGACTTGAGCATGGAAGATATGATTCCAGATGAGCAAGTTGTAATTACTATCTCACACGCTGGCTATATCAAAAGAACCAGTCTGACAGAATATAAAACCCAAAACCGTGGCGGCGTAGGGCAGAAGGCGAGTACCACAAGAGATGAAGATTTCCTAGAGGATATTTTTGTGGGTACCAACCATCAATATTTAATGTTCTTCACAGAAAAAGGAAAATGTTTCTGGATGCGTGTTTTCGAAATTCCAGAAGGCAGTCGAACCTCAAAAGGTAGAGCCATACAAAACCTGATCAACATAGAGCAGGACGATAATGTGAAAGCTACAATTTGTACCCAGGATATCAAGGACGAGGAATACATCAATAGCCACTATGTGATTATGTGTACCAAAAAAGGAGTAGTAAAGAAAACTACCCTAGAGCAGTATTCACGTCCGCGATCTAATGGTATCAATGCAATCACGGTGCGTGATGGTGATATGTTGTTGGAAGCAAAGCTAACCACTGGAGATAGCCATGTATTGCTTGGGCTTAAGAGTGGAAAAGCCATACGCTTTGATGAATCCAAAACACGACCAATGGGAAGAAACGCCAGTGGTGTGCGCGGTATTCGACTCGCAGATGACAAGGATGAGGTCATCGGTATGGTCGCCGTTAATGACATGGATTCAGAAATTCTAGTTGTTTCTGAAAAAGGATATGGAAAACGCTCTAGTCTCGAGGATTACCGCGAGACCAACCGTGGCGGGAAAGGTGTCAAAACAATCTCAGTAACTGAGAAGACCGGAGGTTTGGTTGCCCTGAAAAACGTTTCTGATGAGGATGGATTGATGATTATCAACAAGTCTGGCGTTGCGATACGCATTGATGTTGCAGACCTGCGCGTTATGGGTCGTGCTACACAAGGAGTACGTTTGATCAACCTGAAAGGCAATGATAGCATTGCCGCTGTCGCGAAAGTTGCAAAAGAAGAGGAAGACGTGAACGAGGCTCAGGCTATGGTAGATGAAGAGGGAAACCCCATTGAACAAAGCAACGATGATGCTGCTGGTGATGAAACTGGCACAACCCTTGCAGCCGATGATAGCGAAGAATAACAACTAAATAAACAAGCATGAAAAAGTACATTCTCATAGCAGCACTTGCTGCAACAACAATTGGCTTTGCGCAAAAGCGAGAACTTAAGAAAGTCCAAAAAGCTATTGCAGATAAGGATTATGTAGAAGCTAAAAAAGAATTTGATCAAATACCTGCAGCAGAAGTAGAAGATAAAAGCAAAGGTGAATACGCTTTTTATAAGGCTGTAATTATGTTGGGCAAGCCTGAATCACCAACCTCAAACGGTGCGGATTTGAGAACGGTGGTTACAACATTGAAGGAAGCCGAAGAACTGGGTTATGATGAAAAAGAACAGATAACTTATTATCGCAATGCTGCTGCAGATGCAGTTTTGAAAAATGCGCAGACAAAATTTGGGTCTGGTGATAAGGAAAATGCACTTACAGATCTTAAGTTTTTGTCAGAATTATATCCAGAGAATAGTAAGATGCGTGAAAATGTAGCCAATATCTCTTTCAACATAGAGGATTATGCCACGGCTCAACCTAACTATGAAAAATTGCTAGCGGATGGTTATACTGGAGTTGAAACAACTGTTTTGGCTACTGATCTGAAGAGTGGTGAAAAGGTAGCATTTGCAAACCAAAAAGCTGCTGAGCTAGGTGTTATGTCAAAAGAATACAAAGACATTGTTACTGAAGAGTCAGAATCCCAAATGGGGACTATGATTTCTAATCTCGCTTGGATTTACAAGCAAAATGGAGAGATGGAAAAGGCTACCACGTTGATTGAAAATGCACTTAGAGATAATCCAAATGATGTAAGTCTTAAAGCAGTAGAGCCAAACCTTTACCTAATCCTAGAGCAAAATGATAAGTACGAGGCAGCTATAGGAAGAATGAACGAGGAAATTACAGATCCTAAAGTATTTGAAAATCTTGGCGTAGGGGCGGCCAGTAAAGAAGATTGGGATAAAGCAATCGGGTATTACAACCAGAGTCTACGTTTGGATCCAGAAAATTATGTGGTACAGAACAACATTGCAGTCGCTTACATCAACAAAGCAAACAATGAGTCTGTGAAGCAAGAGGAACAGAAAGAATTGTACACGCTAGCTGCAGGTCATTACAAGAAAGTGACTGAATTAAAGCCAGATTTAGCAAGTGCCAAACAAACATTGTTAGGGCTATACGAATTTTTAAAAATGACAGAAGAGGCAGAAGCTTTAAAAGCTAAAATGTAAACTTCTACTAAAATTTCCAAAATAAAAGTCCCGCATCATGCGGGACTTTTTTATGTAAAATTGTTGGTGAATGTTATTCAGTTATAATTTGTTTGATCATTCGCAATTTGTGAGTGTGTGTTGATTTTTCTAAATTGAAAATCCCACTTTGGTCTAAACGATCGATCCTCACTTTACCGTGAGCATGGATGATGTGGTTATCTTTCATAATAATACCGACATGAGTAATTGCTCCATCCACATTATCAAAGAAAGCCAGATCACCGGGATCAGATTCTTCAATAAAACTTAATACTTCTCCCTGCTGTGCTTGTTGGCTTGCATCTCTCAACAATCGTACGCCATTAAGACGGTAGATTAATTGCGTGAAACCGCTGCAATCGATACCCATACAGCTGCGGCCACCCCACATATAAGGAGCATTAAGCAATAGCAGGGCTGTATCAATCAATTTAGATTTTGGACTTTTTTCCAGTTCTTTTTGAAGGCTATTGGATGGAAAAGTATCTCCAAGAAATTCGGCTGATGATAGCTGACTACCCATCACTATGGAACTCAACGTGTGATCTGGATGTGTAAGGATAGAGATTGGCTCTTTCGCGAAAGCGATATCTTTACTATCGATCAAACGGATGTAATCGTTCTCTTCAATTTCCTGATACTGTTTATTATCAATCCAACCTTCGTAACTGTCGTGGTGAAGCCTTACCCGTGACCATTTTTTCTGTTGGTCCAAAACCTTAAAGGTTTCTCCGTAAAGAATTTGTGAAACGAGTTCGCTCTGATCCCTTGCCTCTAGGCGCATGGGGATGATGGTAATGGGACAGATGCCGTATTTCATTTATTGCTGCGCCTCAATGACTATAGCCGTTGCACCGCCACCACCATTACAGATTGCAGCACCACCTAACTTGCCACCCTCATTAATCAAGGTACTTAATAGTGTCGTCACGATTCTAGCGCCACTGCATCCTAACGGATGACCTAAGGATACCGCACCGCCGTATACATTTACGTTTTTGTCATTTAGACCCATCAATTTCATATTTGCAAGTCCAACTACTGCAAATGCTTCATTCAACTCGATGAAATCTAGATCCTTAAACTCTAAATTAGCTTTTTTAAGTGCTTTTGGTAATGCCAAGGATGGTGCTGTAGTGAACCTTTTAGGCTCAACCGCAGCATCAGCGTGACTCAAGATTGTTGCTAAGGGTTTTATATTCAATTCCGCCGCCTTATCTGCACTCATTAGTACAAGTGCTGCAGCGCCGTCATTGATGGTACTGGCATTTGCCGCCGTTACTGTTCCATCCTTACTGAAAGCAGCTCTTAACTGAGGGATTTTTTCTAGCTTGACATTGCTAAACTCCTCATCAGTATCTACAATAATATCATCACCTCGTCGCTGTTTGATGGATACAGGAACAACTTCGTCCTTGAATTTTCCAGCGCTCCATGCCGCAGCAGATCGCTCGTAGGATTGGATGGCAAAAGCGTCTTGATCCTCTCTAGAAAAACCATTTTCTGTCGCGCACAAATCTGCACAGGTGCCCATTGCGTTTAAATCATAGGCATCAACTAACCCATCACGTTGCATACCGTCCACCAATGTGGACGAACCAAATTTCTGCGGACTTCTCAAGTACGCATAATGCGGAATAAGGCTCATGTTTTCCATTCCTCCTACAACCACGATATCCTGGTCTCCCAGTGCGATCGCCTGTGCTGCTAGATTAATACTCTTCATCCCGCTGGCACACACTTTATTTATAGTGGTTGCGGGAGCACTAACAGGAATACCTGCTCCCATAGCCGCCTGCCTCGCGGGTGCCTGTCCTGCATCTGCCTGCACTACATGACCCATATATACCTCTTGTACTAGATTGGGGTCTAAACCTATTTTGTCTAACGCACCCTTAATGGCTATGGATCCTAACTCTGTCGCTGGGACTGTGCTTAAAGCTCCCATGAAACTACCAATAGGCGTACGGGCATAGGATACAATAACTACTTTCTTCATTTTTCTGGCTTTTATGCGAAAATAACAATTTACACAGCAGTTTTTTGACAATACTATCTGAAATCACAAGCTCTTTGCATTTGCTGCAAATATTTACCATCGAAGTCGTTATTTTGCAGTATGAATTCTACAAAGAGTAAACTGTACAGGCATCAAGACCTAATTGTCAAGATACTATTGATAGCTTTTGGAACTGCAGTTATCGTTTATTTCTTTCCTAAAAGTGATCGTTTTAAATACGATTACTCACAAGGCGAGCCTTGGGAATATGAAACGCTATATGCGCCCTTTTCATTTGCGATACTTAAGGATAAAAAAGAATTGGAGCAGGAAAAGCGTGACGCTATAGAACAAACTCCGCGACACTTTTATCGCAATGCTGTTAATCAGGAAGAAATCATGCGCCTCTATGACGAGAGCGTAAAGTCTGTCCTTCCCGATAGCATCTACACATCTATTGCGAGCAAATATTTAAGGACTGCCCGATCTTTTGTTGAGAAGGTGTATACCGAAGGTTATCTAGAGGATCTCCAAGGTTTAACTGATTCTCATCCAATTGTTTTGAAGCAAGATGGTGAATTGGTGCAACTTACTTATGGAGAATTAGTGCTTCCCGAAGAACTGCAGCAAGATCTAAATACTATTTTTTCTGGTTTTCAGAACGATATAAAACCGATACTTTCTCGAAGGCTACTCGTTTTAATGCAGCCTAATATATTCTATGATCAAGAACTGACAGATTTGAATATCAAGAGCGAGGTTGATAAGATTTTACCAACAAGAGGTCTTATTGCTCAAAACTCTAGGATCATCGCTCAAGGCGAAATTGTAGAGGGCGACAAGTTGCAAATATTAAATACCCTCAACAATACCTACGAGTCCCAGACATGGTCTGATTCACAGTATAACTGGAAGTTGGTGGGATACCTGGTATTAATAGGAATGGCGCTTACTATGCTTATGTTGTTTATCCATAAGTACAGGTTTGAGGTATATAATAGCAATAAAAAGCTCCTGTTTATATATTTCAACTTATGCCTCTTTGTTGTTTTGACTGCTTTTGTGGTAAAAATCGACGCAGACTATGTTTATATAGTTCCTGTATGCATGCTACCCCTGATTATCAAGGCATTTTTTGACGCTAGGTTGGGTCTATTTTGCCATGTCATCATCATATTTGTTTTGAGTTTTGTAGTGCCTTATAGTGGTGAATATCTCTTTTTGCAAATGATGGCTGGTATAGTGACCATACTATCTGGAAAAGAAATTTATAAGCGGGCAAATCTATTTATAACGGTCGGTCAAATCGTGACCGTTTATTTTATATCCTATTTCGCCTTTTATGCAGTATATCAAGGCGGTGTTATTGGTTGGGAGTGGAGTAGAGTAATATTTTTCATTCTTTGTGGTCTGGCTATGTTATTTGTATGGCCATTGATCTATGTGTTCGAAAAGATATTCAATCTAGTGAGCGACGTTTCCCTATTGGAATTATCTGATACAAATTCCAAACTTTTAAAGGAACTCTCCAATAAAGCGCCAGGAACCTTTCACCATTCCCTAAACGTGGCAAACATCGCAGAAACTGCAGCCAATGAGATAGGGGCGAACTCCATGCTTGTAAGAGTTGGTGCATTGTACCATGATATAGGCAAAATGTCCAACCCTACTTATTTTACAGAGAATCAAGGCAATGGAATTAACCCACACGACGATCTGGATCCAGAAGAGAGCGCGCAAATCATCATAGGTCATATCATCAACGGCATTGAACTGGCAAAAAAATACAATCTGCCCGATAGAATAATTGATTTTATACGAACTCACCACGGTGATAGCGTGGTTTATTATTTCTATAAAAAGGCGCAAGAAGAAAATCAAGAGGTTGATAAATCTTTATATAGTTATCCAGGACCCAGACCATACAGTCCAGAAACCGCGATTTTAATGATTGCAGATAGCGTTGAGGCTGCGTCTAAGAGTTTGAAGGCTCCTAGCAGCGTTGCCATCGATAAATTGGTAGAAAGTATCATCAATTCACAAATGGCAGCGGGTCAATTTTTAAATGCCGACATTACTTTTAAGCAGCTGGAATTAATTAAAGCGGTGATTAAAAAGAAGTTGGCAAGTATGTACCATCTACGCATCGAATATCCGGAATAGTTTCTTCAAAAAAGATGCATTTACCTTTGGCAAAATACAAACAAAGTTTACATTTGCATCCGCTTTAAGAAAGAGGGATTATTTCCTCCTATTTTTGGAGAGGTGCCAGAGTGGTAATGGAGCAGATTGCTAATCTGTCGACGGGTAACCGTCGCCAGGGTTCGAGTCCCTGTCTCTCCGCAGTTAAAAAACGTCAGAACTGATACTGACGCAAATTAAAATCGGGGTGTAGCGTAGCCCGGTCATCGCGCCTGCTTTGGGAGCAGGAGGTCGCAGGTTCGAATCCTGCCACCCCGACAATTACGGTGTCAATAGACACCAAAATAAAGCTAATCTTATGAAAATCAAGGATTTTCATTTTTCTTGAAATCATAAGATTGGCTTTATTATCAAATCAAAGGTTACCTATTCGGTTACCTGATTTACTACCAGAATTTTCACTACATTGGTAGTTCAATAGATTTTACTTTCGCAACGATTTGACTTTCGTAAACAAATCGATTATTCATTTAAAGCGAGAGTTTATGCAGACTTCAAAGACTTTTAGTATTCATTTTTGGCTGAGTATAGCCAAGAAAAAGGATGATTCAGCACCCATTTATGCCCGTATTACAGTAGATGGTAAACGTGCCGAGATCAGTTTAAAACGATTCACTTCGGTTACCTATTGGGATACCCGTTCCAAAAGGTCAAATTCGAGAACTTCTGAGGGAAAAGCCCTCAACGTCTATTTAGATCAGGTTTACTCTGATTTATTGGAATGTCACAAACAGCTTCTTGGCGAATCCAAATACGTTACCGCCCAAGCCCTCAAAGCGAGGTATCTCGGGGAAGATGAACAGCATAAAACGTTGATTCAATTGGTTTCCTACCACAACAAGAATATGGTTTCGGTACTAAAGCCCGGCACGTTGAAAAATTATTTCACTACGGAACGATACATCAAACGGTATTTGATGAACAGACTAAAGACCAATGACATCTTCCTCAAACAATTATCCTATAAATTCATTATTGACTTTGAACAATTCCTACGCACCGGTAGATCCATAAACCGTTCTCAACCGCTAAAAAATAATGGGGTTATGAAACATTTGGAGCGATTGAAAAAGATGATTAACCTTGCCCTGCGGTTGGAATGGATCGAGAAAGACCCATTTGTTAGGTTCTCGTTAAAGTTCACTAAACATCAACGGGCATTTTTATCGCAATCAGAGCTTGAAGTTTTGGAATCTGGTCTGCTTTCAAAGGAAATGCACCAAAAAACGAGAGACGTTTTTGTTTTTGCCTGTTATACTGGATTATCATACATAGATGTAAAATTGCTTTGCGACGACCATATTGTACGCGGCATCGATGGGGATTATTGGATATTTACAAAAAGGGAAAAGAATGATGAAGCGATAAAAATCCCACTATTGGACAAGGCACTTGATATTATAAAAAAGTATGACCAAGATTTTACAGACAAACAGGAACAACTGCTTCCGGTGTTTTCCAATCAAAAGGTCAATAAATATTTAAAGGAAATATCTGTAATCCTAAAAATCAATAAAAAGCTCACGTTTCACGCAGCCCGACATACTTTTGCAACGACGGTAACGCTGTCAAACGGTGTGCCTATTGAAACGGTTTCAAAATTACTCGGACATACGAAGCTTTCCACCACGCAAATTTATGCCAGAGTCATTGAGCAGAAAGTATCAACGGATATGCGTTCGTTGAGAAATAAATTGAATATTAAGGTTGAAACCGAAAAAAGAGCTTGTTATCCATAGTTCAAAAGGCAAGATACTTTTTAGGTTCTAATCCAGTTGGCATTCCCGATTTTAAGGCTCTTGAAAATAAAGGTCTATCCAGTACCTTAAACTGGATTTTTTATTATTTGGAGATTGGTAATTTTAATCCATTCAGCACATTCCCCTGCATTTCGCGAAAAGCTACATTACGGGAAAAGAGCTTCCCTACAAAAAGTTCTTGGACACAACTCCAAAGCCTCCGATTTCCATTACGTTAACCCTGCCTGAAACACGGCAGGAACAATTCATTCCCAATCTCCATCTTTAAAGTTCAGTCCGCTTTACATCCTACATAAAAGCAAAATAGTCTTTCATAACCGTTCAGCACATTCCCCTTCATTTCGCAAAAGCTACATTACGGGAAAAGAGCTTCCTTACAAAAGTCTTGGACACCATTCCCGATTTCTACTTTTCATTCCGCTAACCCGGTCCGCTGCGCTGGAACGGGACGCTGCATTCCCAATCCGAAATCGTGAAGACGTCCGCCAAAATCCGAATTCCATTTAATCATTTGGTGCCGCTTCCTATGTTATTGTACTTCACAAAAGCTTTTAGACCTACCCCCGCACCATCGCCGTTATTCCCTTTTATTGCCAGCAAAATACCAACATTTAGAAGTTGAACAGACTGCATAAACCGTTTCGTTGCACTCCACTTTTTATAAGTCCTTATCAATTCCAAATATTGAAAATGTATAAGCAACAAAAAAAGGTAACAGCGAGGGCGCTATGGGAAGTAAATCTAAAATGAAGCTT
>JBBSPH010000024.1:0-16723 GCA_038258985.1 Flavobacteriales bacterium | reverse complement strand
CAAGACGCTTTAATGCACCTACAACTAATTGTTGCTGTAATGATTTGGCAAACATCTGCGAACGCAGATTGTATTTAAGATAATCCATGATTTCCTTATCTGCTGCGATAAATGCACCTGTACTGGCAAGAGATTTTGCAAATGTGGCAAAGTACACATCTATCTGGTCTTGACATCCCTGCTCCTCACCTGCTCCAGCACCCGTTTTACCAAGTGTCCCAAAACCGTGAGCGTCGTCAACAAAAAGTCTAAAATTATATTTTTCTTTAAGCGCACAAATCTCTTTCAATCTACCCTGCTCACCACGCATACCAAAAACTCCCTCAGAAATCAGTAGAATTCCACCACCGGTTTCTTCTGCAATTTTAGTGGCGCGCTGGAGGTTTTTCTCAATACTCTCCATATCGTTATGCTTATAGGTAAAACGTTTACCTAAATGCAAGCGCACACCATCAATAATACATGCATGTGCATCAACATCATAAACAATCACGTCATCCTTAGATACAAGAGCATCCACAGTAGACATACAACCTTGATAGCCAAAATTCAGCAAATAGGCAGCTTCCTTGCTTACAAATGCAGCGAGTTCCTGCTCTAATTGTTCGTGCATATCTGTGTGACCGCTCATCATGCGCGCTCCCATTGGATAGGCACTTCCATATTCCGCAGCTGCAGCAGCGTCTACTTTGCGCACTTCAGGATGGTTCGCAAGTCCTAGGTAATCATTGATACTCCAGGTGATTACATCACGTCCATTGAAGCGCATGCGGTTTGAAATAGGCCCTTCCAATTTAGGGAATACAAAATATCCCTCCGCAATAGAAGCCCATTTTCCAAGAGGTCCCTTGTCCGCATAAATTTTATCAAATAAGTCTTTCATCGTCAAAATTAAGTGCGCAAATATACAAAACAAAGCGCACAAATCCTATGCAAAAGACTGCATTGAAGCTATTCTAAAAGTTGATAATATGTTGACAACTAAGCAATTATAGGAACGTGTTCGCTTTCGCGAAAGCGAACACGTCATCTAGTTAACTGCTTAAAAACGAGGTAGTTTACTTGATGTATTCGATGTGCTGCTGCTCTGCCGTTGAAACACGATCAAAGAAACCCTGGTCCTGCATCCACTGATCATTGTAGATTTTGCTCATGTAACGCGATCCATGATCTGGAAAAATAACGACCACCACTGCATCTTTATCAAATGCGTCTTCCTTCACCAATTGTTTAACCGCCTGCAGGGCTGCACCGCTGGTGTACCCTACAAATAATCCTTCAGTCTGAGAGATGCGGCGTGCCATGTGGGCAGCATCCTCATCCTTGACCTTAGTAAAACTGTCGATAACGTCAAAATCAGTTGCCGTTGGGATCAAGTTTTTACCCAAACCCTCTATACGGTAGGGATAGATTTCATTTTTATCAAATTCCTTAGTCTCGTGGAACTTTTTCAGTACGCTTCCATACGCATCTACTCCCAAAATCTTAATGTTTGGATTCTGTTCCTTCAAATATTTTGCCGTGCCAGAAATCGTTCCTCCCGTACCACTACAGGCAACTAGGTGCGTAATCTTACCCGCCGTTTGCTTCCATATTTCTGGACCGGTAGATAGGTAATGGGCCTCGATATTGAGCTCATTAAAATATTGGTTGATGTAGATACTGTCTTTCATATCCTCATGCAGGCGCTTGGCAACCTCGTAATAACTGCGAGGATCATCTGCACTTACGTGGGCAGGACATACATAAACCTTTGCGCCCATAGATTTGAGCATGTCAATCTTGTCTGCACTTGATTTTGAACTTACAGCTAGTATACAATCATAACCCTTGATGCGGCTTACCATCGCAATGCTAAATCCAGTATTCCCAGAAGTAGTTTCAATGATGGTATCACCAGGTTTCAGGATTCCTTTCTTTTCTGCCTGCTCTATAATATGTAATGCGATACGGTCTTTTGAGGAATGACCTGGATTAAATGACTCTACCTTAGCATAATAATCGCCAGGAAAGCCATCCACTGTTTTGGATAATTTGACAAGAGGAGTTTCTCCTATCAACTCAAGAACATTGTTATACGCCTGAATTTGTCCGCTCATAAAGTGTTTTTTCGTCCGCGCTTAGGGAAGCGCAAAACCCTGCAAATTTACATAAAAAATCATATATTGGAATTTTTCTCCAGATCGAGGAGAAATGCAAAATCAATCGCCACTTCCTTCAAGGCATCGTATCGTCCAGAGGCTCCACTGTGCCCACTTTTCATGTCTGTTTTAAATAGGATTACATTATCCGATTTTTGGTGATCGCGCAAACGGGCGACCCACTTTGCGGGTTCCCAATACTGCACCTGGCTATCGTGATACCCTGTGGTTACTAAAACATTGGGATATTCTTTGTCCATCACTTGATCGTAAGGTGAGTAGCTCAACATATAGTCATAACTATCCTTGATGTTTGGATTTCCCCATTCATCGTATTCCCCTGTAGTCAATGGAATCGTATCGTCCAGCATGGTACTTACCACATCGACAAACGGCACCGCACTCAAGATTCCGTTGTACAATTTTGGCGCAAGGTTCATAATCGTTCCCATCAACAATCCTCCTGCAGATCCACCGCTGGCGTAGAGGTGTCCCGCTTTCGCGAAAGCGTGCTCTACCAAATATTCACTACAAGCCACAAAGTCGGTAAACGTATTCAGTTTCTGGAACATTTTGCCCTGCTCATACCATTCCCTACCCAAATACTCACCGCCGCGCACGTGCGCAATTGCATAAATGAACCCACGATCAAGCAGGCTCAATCGTGAAATAGAGAAATAAGGATCAATCGTGTGTCCATAGCTACCATAACCGTATTGCAACAGTGGATTGCCTTCTAGGTTGCGTTTATCCTTTCTGTACACGAGGCTAATCGGAATTTTGACACCGTCTTTTGCTGTTGCCCAGACGCGTTCTGAAGCGTAATTCTCTGGATCAAATTTGGGATCCTCGATTTCTTGGGTTTTAAGGATTTTCTCCTCCCGGCTGCGCATATTGAACTCGATTACCGAGGGTGGCATCGTGAGCGAATTGTAGCCGTAGCGTAGTACCTCGCTGTCAAATTGAAAGTTTGCACTGGTATATGCAGTATACGTCTCGCTGGAGAAAGGCAAGAAATAATCAACCGTCCCATCCCATGATTTAATGCGGATTCTATTCAGCCCATTGAAGCGGTCTGTCACGACCATGAATTCTTTGAAAATATCGAGATCTTCCAACAATGCCTTAGGATCATGTGGGATCAGGTCTACCCAGTTTTCCATTTGTGGAGTCTCGATAGCGGTCTTCATTACCTTAAAGTTGATTGCATCATCCTTGTTGGTCATGATATAAAAATGATCACCATAATGCGAGGCGCTGTATTCCATTTCTGGTTGACGCTCCTGAATGATCTGAAAGGCGCTATCTGGCTTGCTGGCATCAATAAACCGAATCTCATCACTCAAGGTAGAGGAAGATTTGATCATGATGTATCTAGCACTCATGGTTTTATAAACGAAGCAATTAAATGTGTCCTCTTTCTCTTCGTAGATGACTTGGGCATCCTTTACATCTTGATCAAGGCTGTATTTGAAGATCTTATCGGCCCGCAAGGTTTTAGGATCTTGACGTGCAAAAAATAAGGTATGGTTATCATTTGCCCAGACACTACTTCCCGTGGTTCCCAATACTGCATCTGCCTTGATCTCACCCGTCTCCAGATTCTTGACAAATAAGGAATACTCCCGCCGACCTACAGCATCAACACCATAGGCGATCAAATTATTATTTGGCGAGACATTGATTCCAGAGAGCTTATAGAATTCATGGCCCTGCGCCATTTCGTTGACATTAAAAAGCAATTCCGTTTTATCAGTGCCGTCCTTGCGGCGGTAGTAATAGGGATAGGACTCGCCGGTTTCCATTTTGGTAATGTACCAGTACCCGTTGTATAAATAAGGTACGGACTCGTCGTCCTCTTTTAATCTGCCTTTTATTTCTTGAAAAAGTTCCTCTTTGAGATCTGCCGTATGGGCAGTCATTTGCTCATAATAATCGTTCTCTTGATTAAGGTAATCAATCACTTCTGGCGCGTCGCGCTCTTTCATCCAGTGGTAATTATCAAGCCGCCGGTGGCCATGCATCTCGTGAACGTAGGATATTTTTTTAGCTTTAGGAGGCTGGATCTTCATGTAATAAGGGTCTGATAAAATAAGTGCGCAAGATAATCATTGAGTAAGTGATGAAATAGATCCGGCCGAGTTGTTATTTTTGCAGCTCAATTCAAAAAATAGAAATTATGTTCGGCGATATGATGGGAATGATGGGTAAACTCAAAGAGACCCAACAAAAAGTAGAAGACACTAAGAAAAGAATGAGCACCATTCTGATCGATGAAAAATCCAGCGACGGCTTATTGAACATTACCGTAACTGCAGACCGACAAATAAAAACCATCAACATCGCAGATGAGTTGCTGGAAGACAAGGATCAGTTGGAAGATTACTTAATATTGAATCTCAACAAAGCCCTGAACCGCGCATCAGAAATTTACGATAAAGAAATCGCTGCAGTAGCATCTGAAGGAATGCCGAATATTCCTGGGATGGATATGTTTAAGTAATAGTTTGTTGATTTTTTAGTGTGATCATCCGTTAATGAGAAAATGAGTTAATAAGCCAGTTCGAGCTTTGCTACTTTGCGCGATTTGAACTTAGTCGAGAATAGTTTGATTTAACAACTTTTCTATTCTTCTTCTATGTCAGTTCGAGCGCAGTCGAGAACAGTTCTTTTTATTCAAATGTTCTTTTAAAAATCTGGCCCATATTGATAGTGCGTCCAATTTCTGCATTCAGATAGAATTTTAAGCATTAGTTCGTCTTCATTTCCTAAGGCTCTTTTTTTCGCAGCACTCCACTTTTTAATCTTTTTTTCAAAATAGATGGCCTGTAAAACATCATTGAATTCTTGATGGAAAATAAGTTCAACAGGTCTGCGCCGAAAGGTAAAAGCTCTTGTGTCTGTTCCTTTTTGATGTTCAACCAGTCTACGGGAAAGATTGTTTGTTATTCCAGTATAGATAAGTCGATCCGAGCATTCTAAAAGATAAACATAGTATTGGTACATATTTGAGATTATTTAAAGTACACAACTGTTCTCGACTGCGCTCGAACTGACATCAACATTTACATTCAAGTTCCAGATCAAATTCAAAACCTCCCCATCACTACCATAAACTCCGCATGCTGCTCGTCGGTATAATCCAAATGTGTGACCAATCGCAGTTTACCTTGTCCCATATTACTGATGATAATTTCGTTCTTTGCGCAATAGTCGCTCACGGGTTTCTCATCAAACACCTCAAAAATAAGAATGTTGGTTTCTACTGGCTCGACTTTTTTAACCCAGGATTGCTGGGACAGGAATAGACCAAGTTCTGCTGCTTTTTTGTGGTCCTCTTTCAGTCTGTCAATATTGTGATCCAGAGCATAAATTGCTGCGGCTGCCATAAAACCTGTCTGGCGCATACCGCCGCCCAGCACTTTACGCACGCGCATCGCTTTTTTCATAATTTCTGCCTTGCCGGTGAGCACCGTGCCAAGCGGTGTTCCCATGCCTTTTGAAAAGCAAACCGAAACCGTGTCAAATATTTCGCCGTATTCTTTTGGATCCTGATTGGTCTTTACAATCGCATTCCACAAACGTGCGCCATCCAGATGTAAGCCCAAACCGTGCTTCACACAAACGGACTTAATTTCTTTTACCACTTCCCAGTCATAACAAGCGCCACCGCCTTTATTGGTGGTATTCTCCAGACAAACTAGACTCGTTAATGGACTGTGATAAAAATCGGGTGGGTTGATCGCTTCCTCCACTTGGGCGGCAGTCACCATCCCGCGAGTACCATCTAATAATTTACAGGAAACGCCACTATTAAAGGACACACCGCCGCCCTCATAATTATAGACATGCGCATATTTATCGGCAATGAGTTGTTCACCGGGTTGGGTGTGCATCTTTATCGCAGCTTGGTTTGCCATGCTCCCGGTTGGAAAAAATAGGGCGTCGTCCATCCCGAACATTTCGGCCACGCGGCGTTCAAGCTCATTTACCGTTGGATCTTCCTTGTAGACGTCATCGCCTACTTCCGCCGTAAACATCGCCTCTAGCATCCCTTTGCTGGGTCGGGTTACCGTATCGCTTTTAAGATCAATCATATTTTTTTATTTAGCATTCGTGCAACTGTGCTTCGACAGGCTCAGCATGACATGGGTATGGGGAAGTTGTTATGTTATTCCGCTTTCGTACTGCAACAAGTGCGGCATAAACTTATGTTTTTGTTTCGCTTTCGCGAAAGCGAAACAAAAACATAAAGCGAGATTTCCCTCCACATACCCTACAAACTTAAGCATCGTGATCCACATTATAGGAAGCGAATTTAACCGTATTTTTGCCCACCAAAATCTTCTACCTACATGATCACAGCAGACCATATTGCGCAATTGAACGAACGTACAGCAGCGCTCAAGGATTATCTGCAGATTGAGGCGAAGGAAATCGAGATACGAAATCTTGAGGAAAAGACCTTCTCGCCAGATTTTTGGAACAACTCCAAAGAAGCGGAAGGCATCATGAAAGTCCTGCGCAACAAGAAGGCGTGGACCACAGATTATGCTACAGCAGTCACGCTGGGAGAAGACCTAGAGGTGCTCTTTGAATTTTACAAAGAAAAGGAAGCTACTGAGGAAGATGTGATGAATAAATATAACGCGGCGACTGATTTAGTGGAAAAGCTGGAATTCAAAAACATGCTTTCCAATGAGGGCGATGATTTCAGCGCGGTACTTCAAATTACTGCTGGTGCCGGTGGGACAGAATCTTGTGACTGGGCAGAAATGCTCATGCGCATGTACATTATGTGGGCAGAAAAAAGCGGTTATAAAGTCAAGGAACTCAACTTCCAATCTGGCGATGTGGCGGGTATCAAAACGGTCACGTTGGAAATTGAGGGCGATTATAGTTTTGGCTGGTTGAAGGGCGAGAACGGTGTTCACCGTCTGGTTCGCATTTCACCATTTGATTCAAATGCAAAACGTCATACCTCTTTTGCATCGGTTTACGTCTACCCACTTGCGGATGATACGATCGAAATCGACATCAACCCAGCTGATATTTCTTGGGATTTTGCACGATCTAGTGGTGCTGGTGGGCAAAACGTAAATAAGGTAGAAACCAAGGCAATCTTGACGCACCATCCATCTGGAATTATCATTCATAATTCTGAAACCCGTTCGCAACTAGAGAATCGGGAGAAAGCCATGCAGATGCTGAAGTCCCAATTGTATGAGATAGAGCTGCAAAAGAAAAATGCTGCCCGCGACGAGATCGAGGCCGGCAAGATGAAGATCGAATGGGGTTCACAAATACGTAACTATGTATTGCATCCCTACAAGTTAATCAAGGATGTGCGAACGGCACATGAAACAGGAAATGTGGATGCGGTTCTCAACGGTGACCTTGATGCCTTTTTAAAGGCGTTTCTTATGGAAGCAGGTCAGGAAAAACCTACAGATCAGCTATAAAGAGTTTGTACTTAACAGGAAGTTGGCATTAGTTGGATTTGGTTTAACTCAAGATTAGCTTTTATAGGTTGAACCATGGGATAGTTTTGTTGTCGTAGTTAATCTAACTCAACACACAATGAAGCAATTATTTACCAGTTTTCTCTTTCTTTTCTCCATTTATTTGTATGCACAACAACCGGTACAGGTTACAGGGAAGTTGTTGGACAAAGCTTCCCAAACACCGTTGGAATTTGCAACGGTTTCTTTTTTAAGTACAGATCCAGCAGTTAGCCCACAAGGTGGAGTAACTGATCTAGATGGAAACTACGCCTTCACAGTCAAACCAGGTACGTATACGGTGAAATGGGAATTTATCTCTTTTAAATCACTCACACGACCCAATGTCGTGATTACTGGTGCTAAGGATTTTGGTGAGATAGCATTAGAACAAGATATCGCTACTCTAGATGCTGCAGTAGTTGTTGCAGAAAAAACGACAGTAGATCTTCGGCTAGATAAAAAAATATATAATATAGGTCAGGATCTCACCGTTCGCGGTGGAACGGCTAGTGATGTTTTAGATAATGTTCCTTCCATTCAGGCTGACGTTGAAGGAAATGTTTCCCTGCGTGGGAATGAAAACGTGCGGATTCTTATAGATGGACGACCCAGTGCTTTGGTAGGATTCAATGGTGCAGAAGCCCTGCGCCAAATTCCCGCAGAGGCTATCGAAAGAGTAGAGGTAATCACCTCGCCTAGTGCTCGTTATGATGCAGAGGGAACAGCAGGAATTCTCAATATCATTTTGAGAAAGAACAGAATCCAAGGTTTTAATGGTGTACTTAATTTAAATGGCGGTTATCCAGAAAGTTACGGAGCCTCCATCAATGCAAATTACAGAGTTGAAAAGTGGAACTTGTTTACCAATACAGGATATAATTACCGTACTTCTCCTGGGAATGCATCATCTCAAACTGAGTTTTTATTCCCGAACGGCGTCCTAACAACCAACAATGTATTTGTGAATGAGCAGCGGGATTTTGATCGTTTGGGTAGAAGTTACTTTACCAGTGTAGGTGCAGAATACTTTATAGATGATAGCAGCAGTATTATTGGTAATATCGTTTATAGTTTAGGCAATGACGATGATGTAACTACTAATTCCATCCAGCGATTTGATGCAAGTAACGCTTTGAATGAAGCTACCTTTAGAAGACAGTTGGAAGGTGAGGATGAAGATCGATTGCAGTTTACCTTGGATTATCAAAACGAACTTGATGATAACGGACAGCGACTTCAGGCTAGTATTCAATATTCACTAGATCTAGAGGACAAAAACTCTGACATTTTGGAAAGGGATGTTACGACCAACGCTATTAATGATGTGGAAAGGGTCTTTGAGACTGAAGATGAAAGAGAAGCTCTTATACAAGTGGACTGGGAGAAGCCCGTTGGCGAGGATACTCAGTACGAAGCTGGATACAGAGGAAATTACAGAAATATAAGCAATAGCTTTTTTCTAGCTGAAATCGCACAAGATGAATTGCCTAATGGAGCCTTAATTCCAGATGCTGGATTGAACAATACCTTTGATTATAAAGAATTTGTCAATGCAGTGTATGGACAATATGGACGTGAATTAGGTGACTTCTCACTACTTGCAGGACTTCGATTTGAGCAAACAAATATTGAGATTGAACAACAAACTACCGAGGTAAATACTACCAAGGATTACAGCAGCCTCTTTCCAACGCTCAATCTAGGGTACGAGCTACAGGAAGGCGAAAACATAACATTGGGCTACAACCGTAGAGTTAGTAGACCAAGAGGTAGATCACTCAACCCTTTCCCTAGTAGATCCAGTGAGTCAAATATTTTTCAGGGTAACGTAGATTTAAATCCTACGTTTGCAAATGCATTTGACCTAGGCTATTTAAGAAGATGGAAAAAGTTGACCTTGAGCACTTCTATTTATTTCAATAGCAGCACTGACAACGTAGAATTCATACAGCAGGATGTTCAATTACCTAACGGTGATCCAGCGCTTACAGACAATGGTGATCAAATTATTAGAAGGTTTCCGGTAAACTTGTCTACAGAAAATAGATTGGGTTACGAATTGACCCTAACCTACAATCCATTTAAATGGTGGACGATCAACTCGGACGCAAACGTGTTTCGAGTATCAACAGATGGTGATTTTGAGGATCAAAGTTTTGACTTTAAGAATACAACCTACTTCTTACGTTTAAATCAAAAATTTGAACTTCCTGGAAAGATTGATTTCCAAACGAGAATCAACTACCGCGGCGCGTCGGAAAATGCTCAGGGATCACAGAACGGCATTGCAACGGTCAATTTAGCCGCCAGTAAAGATATCCTCAACGATAGAGCCTCCGTTACGTTTAATGTGAGTGATTTGTTCAACGCCCGCAGGAGAGAGTCCACTACTATCACACCTAACTTTATTCAAGACAGTGAATTGCAGTGGCGAGAACGCCAGATAAGTGTCGCTTTTGTTTACCGTTTCAACCAGAAAAAACGTGAAGAGCGTAACAGAGGAGAAGAAGGTGGTGAGGATTATGAGTTCGAGGGATAAAAAGATAGTTTTTCGCGATAATTAACACAATAATCACATTGGCA
Organism: Flavobacteriales bacterium; assembly: GCA_038258985.1. Taxonomy (GTDB): domain Bacteria; phylum Bacteroidota; class Bacteroidia; order Flavobacteriales; family Flavobacteriaceae; genus Nonlabens. Next base: position 6,495 of record JBBSPH010000024.1, on the reverse strand, counting down.
AATAGTTAATAAAACATATTTGCACTAAACAAACTATCATGAAAAAAGTATTGATCACATTTGCCCTGATACTAGGCGCAACGGCTTTCACACAAGCTCAAACAATTTCTGAAAATGCTATAGGCCTTAGGATAGGTGACGGCGACGGGCTAGGAACGGAAATTTCCTATCAGCGTGCATTGGGTGGCAACAATAGATTAGAAGTAGACCTAGGACTGGAGACAGGAAAACGTTTTGATGCGTTTAAATTAACGGGTGTTTATCAATGGTTATGGAATATCGAGGGTGGATTCAATTGGTATGCAGGTGTTGGTGGTGGATTGGGAAGCATCGATTTTGACGATGATTTTCCAGGACGTGATCGCAATGATGATGATAGCGAAGTATTCATTTTTGCTGCAGGACAGGTGGGTATCGAGTATGACTTTGATTTCCCATTGATTCTTTCTTTAGACGTACGTCCAGAGATCTATTTCGCAGATTACCGCGATGATCTAGAGTTAGACATCGCACTAGGTATCCGTTATCAATTCTAGAAATTCGTATTACAAAATAAAAGCGACCAGATGGTCGCTTTTTTTGTGTCTTGAAGTTAGGATTTTAACACGCGCTGGTACAATTCCTCATATTGAGGTATGACCAACTGTATGTCAAATTGTTCCGCTTTCGCGAAAGCGGACTTCTTATATGCATTCAAAGTAGCATCATCTTTGAGAATCTTGATGGCATTTTGCGCCATTTCCTCCACGTCGCCCACATTGCTGGTGTAACCAGTCACTCCATTCTCGTTCACCTCTGGAAGTCCACCAGTGTTAGATGAAATCACCGGCGTACGGTTTGCCATCGCCTCTAGGGCCGCAAGTCCAAAACTCTCTTTTTCTGATGGTAGTAAAAACAAATCGGAAAAACATAGGATCCTGTCAATCTCGGTACTGTTACCCAACCATTTAATGCTTAATTGCAGTTTACGGCTACGTGCATATTCCTCTGCCTCTGCCCTTTCTGGACCATCACCAACCATAATTAGTACGCTAGGGATTTCCCGCTGTACGATTTCAAATATCTTGATGATATCCGTAATACGCTTCACAGGTCGCATATTACTAATGTGCGTGATGATACGCTCATTGTTGAATGCCATAATAGAACGATCGCAATCGTTAAATTCTGTTTTGTAAAGTGACATATCGATGAAGTTAGGTACTACATCAATCTCCTTTTTAATGTCAAACAAATCTAGCGTGTCCTGTTTCAAACTTTCAGAAACTGAAGTTACTACATCACTGTTGTTGATACTAAAAGTGACAGATGGTTTATAACCAGGATGACTTCCTACGAGGGTTATATCAGTACCGTGTAATGTAGTGACCATAGGTAACTTGATGCCCAAATCTTTCAACATTTGCTGTGCCATATAGCCGGCATAAGCATGCGGTATCGCATAGTGAACGTGTAAAATATCAATGCCATATTCTTGTACGACGTTGACCAACTTACTACTCAAGGCTAGATCGTAAGGCTGGTAATGAAAAAGGGGATATTCTTCCACATCTACTTCATGAAAGAATATTTTTTGGGATAAAAGTTCTAACCGTACTGGCATTTTATAGGTCACAAAATGAACCTCATGCCCACGATGAGCTAGCGCGGTTCCTAACATCGTTGCCACTACACCGCTCCCACCGAAAGTAGGATAACATACTATTGCAATTTTCATGAAAGTTTTTTATCGTACGATCGAGTCGTAAATGATCTTTTGAATATTTGTTCTAATATTTTCTTTTATTATGAATCGGTTCTCTGCATCTGGGTAAACCCGATTGGAAAGAAAAACATACACCAATTCTTCGTCTGGATCTGCCCACGTAAATGCTCCTGTAAAACCGCTGTGTCCAAAACTGGAGTCACTCGTGCAGTTACAGGTATTCCCTACCCTATTTAAATCTGGCTTGTCCAGTCCAATACCACGACGCACACTATCTGCTGCATAATACCGCTTGTTGAACTTATCAAAGGTCTTTGGTTTGAAGTATTCCTTATCACCGTAGGTACCTTTTTGAAGGTACATCTGCATCATTTTAGCCACGTCATTTGCGGTACTAAAGATTCCCGCATGACCACCTATCCCGCCCTGCATGGCTGCTCCCTGGTCATGTACGTATCCCTGAATCTGTTGTTTTCTGAAAACCATGTCATTTTCAGTCGGAACAACTTGGTTTTTGGGAAAGCGTCTTAAGGGCAAATAACCAGTGCGCGTCATTCCCATGGATGCATAAAAGTGGTCTTGGGTCAATTCATTTAAGTCCTTCCTATAGTATCCTTCAAGGTAATCCTTCAATATATAAAAAGGAAGATCGCTGTACTTATAGCTAAGGTCATCCAGTAGATCACTATTCGCGATTCGATCAAGTATCGTATCCTCTACCACTAGGCTGGCATAAAAATGGTCGGCAACTTCTAGCGGGTAGAGCTTGCTTTTATTTCTAGAGTAAAATTCTGGCAGCGGGCTCTGATCGAGGGTGTCCAGCGTGTATCTATAGAATGGTAGCCATGGTTTTAATCGTGCATAATGCGATAGCATTTCCTTGAGCGTTATGTTTGATTTATTAGAATTCTTGAATTTCTTACCGAACTTCCCAATCGGATCGTCTAGATCCAATACGTTTCTATCCTCCAGCTCCATGACGAGAGGTAAGGTGGCTAAAATTTTAGTGACAGATGCTATATCGTACAAGTCGGTTGAGTCAATAGGATCATTTACAGCATACGTTTTGCTTCCATAGGTTTTGTCAAAAACCACTTTGCCTTTTCTAGCAACTAGAATTTGCATCCCGGGAGCACCCTTTCCTTCAATCGTAAAATTTGCGACACTATCAATTTTTGCCAGCGTTCCTGCTCTTAACCCAACGCTTCCAGGAGTATTTCCGTAAGACAGTCGTTTGATTCCCTCAAGACTGATACCATCACCCACTTCAAATTTCCCTGCGCTCACAGGAAGTCTACCATCAAATGACCTCCCACCGAAAATCATCTGTGCGCTCAACTGCTGGCTCCAGACGCTATTCTGGTAAGAAACTATAATGGCCTCGGTTGCGGCTACATTTTGCAACTGACTCAACATATAGGGATTTACAAATGCATCAAAAATAACGCGGTGTTTTTTACTGATTTCAGTCAACCAACTGATCTCTGTGCTGGTCAATTTATATGATTTCCAAGGCGTTTCATTGCTTTTGTGAGCTCCCACGATGACCGTATTGTACTCTGACAACATCTTTTGTAAAGTGACTAAGTCATTAGCTATGATTTGATCAACCTTAGCATATTTATTCAGTTCTTTCAAAAAGACATCTCCAGCATCATCGCCCAATTTAACGTAAGCAATTTTTTTAGTTTCAAGGTCTTTGATAGGAAGCGTTTTTCGCTCGTTTTTGAGTAGTGTGATGGCTTGTTCCATCGCAGCCTCGTGAACGATATCATCTTCTTCTGTCGTCAAATCAGCGACGAGGTTGTTAAGATCGATGGGTTGGTAATTATGTAAACCAACTTTATATTTTGACATTAATATCTTCCGAACGCTGTATTCAAGGCGCTCTTGAGTAACCTCTCCATTTTTTATCGCAGCATTAATTTTTGCAACAGCTGTGGGCACATCTTCAGATATCAATAACATATCATTACCCGACTTAAACGCAGCTAGGTCTATATCGCCAGGTTTGGAAAAGTTACTGGCACCTTTCATATTCAAGGCATCTGTAAAAATCAAGCCTTCAAATTGCAATTTGTTGATCAACAAATCAGTCACAACCTTTTTGCTGATGCTGGTTGGATAACCCGCACGGGATTCCAGACTAGGAATATTCAAGTGGGCTATCATCACGCTGGCAAGACCGTGATTGATCAGGCGGCGATAGGGATAAAGCTCTATACTATCGATACGTGCTGCTGTAAAATCAACGGTAGGAAGTGTCTTGTGACTGTCTTGATCTGTATCACCATGACCCGGAAAATGCTTTGCACAAGCAAGTGTTCCCGTACTTTGCATCCCATTCATAAAAGCATATGCTTTTTGGGTTACGTTTTCCCTATCCTCCCCAAAACTTCTATTTCCAATAATCGGATTTTTAGGATTTGTATTGATGTCAACATCTGGTGCAAAATTAATATGCACGCCTAGTCGCTTGCAATGTTCTCCAATCCTTCTGCCTACTTCATAACTGCTGGTCGATTTTCGCGCAGCGCCCAGTGTCATATTCCACGGGAAGGCGTACACACTATCCAATCGCATGGCAAGCCCCCATTCTGCATCCATGGCGATCATGAGCGGTGTTTTGGCCTTTGCCTGTAGTTCGTTGGTGAGGATGGCTTGTCTTACCGGACCACCTTTCGAAAAAATGATTCCACCTATCTTTTGTTGCTCAACCAGCTTTCTCACTTTTACGATATGGGATTGCTCCTCATTGGAAAACAGATCCACCATGAAAAGCTGGCCTATACGCTCTTCCTGTGAGAGTGAATTATAGATGCTATCCACCCATTTCTTCTGGGCATCGTGATCTATTGTGGCAAGTGGGTTGATGGTTTGTTGGGAGTTCGCTTTCGCGAAACCTGCCTGCCCGAGTGCGGACACGACAGGCAGGGCGAAAAGGATCAAAAACCAGTACATATTCTTCATCATAATCATCTACATCCGTTTGTCTGTAAGGGAAATCAACAATCGTTCCCTAGCGGGAAAGATACCGAAAATGGAAGCGATGAAGTGCTGAAAAGCCTTGGAAAATCCACGGATTTTCAAGGTATTATCAACCGATAAATTAATACAAAAATTATTCTAAAAGAACCTAGAATGCCAGCTTTCGGAAGCGGGCACTTCCCAAAATTCCCTGTACTCGCCTACTGTTTGCACCAGATTATTGAATACAATAGTTTTTTCAGAAACAGATTTGGCTTTGGCCATTTTGCGGAAGTCAGCTAGATCTTTGTAAGCGACGTACTGTCCATTTTTGAAGGATACATTCATTTTATCCATGAGGTCAATATTAAACTCTTTCTCTACGGATTGTATAAAATGAACTGACGCGTCGATAGAACAACCAGTGGCGCCGGCTTCAGTTTGATCTAGACCTATAACTATAAATCTATTATAAGGCAGGTCATAACCTGCCTGCAAATCCTTACCATGCGCTGTCCATTTTTCGAGAAAAGCCTCCAAATTAGGTTTCAGCAAAGCTACTTCGTCTTCAGAGAATGTTCTGTTGGCCTGATAGATCCAGACGCGGGCATTTTCGGGAAGGTTTTGGAAATCGGTAAGCATTTAATAGTTGTATTTTGAAAGTTTACTTCAACTGGAAAATTTAAGCGCGTTTCTTTTTCAAAAAGAAATAAGAAAATATAAAAAAGACGGAAAATAAAATTACATACTTAAGGAAATATCTTTCAAAATTTAGGCTTGATGATAAGATCTCATTAGAAAAATATAAACTGATAAGGTCATAAACCACAGATGCAGACAAAGTAACAATCAAAAACTTAATTCTTCTTTTGAGAGTTGCCCTTGTATGTTTATCCGTTATTACTGGCATAAGTGTGCTTAAAGATCTTCGGCATTTGCAATCATCTCTGCAACGTCAAGAACTTCGATTTTCCCCTCTTGATTGGTGGCCTTTAGACCGTCACTCATCATTGTATTACAAAACGGACAGGCGGCCACAATGACTTCTGCTCCTGTTTCAATAGCCTCTTCGGTGCGCTCAATGTTAATTTCCTTATCACCAGGCTCTGCATCCTTGAACATTTGGGCACCGCCGGCGCCGCAACATAAACCATTGCGCTTGCTGCGTTTCATTTCTACCAACGCTGCATCCAACTTCTCAATCAAGTCACGAGGTGCTTCATAGATATCATTCGCACGTCCTAAATAACAAGGATCATGATAAGTTATCTTTTTCCCTTTGAATTTACCACCCTCGATGGTTAATCGACCGGTTGCGATTAAGTCCTTTAAAAATGAGGTATGGTGAATTACTTCATAATTTCCGCCAAGTTCTGGATACTCATTCTTGAGTGTATTGAAACAATGCGGACAAGCCGTGACAATGCGCTTGATTTCATAACCGTTGAGCACCTCAATATTCATCATCGCCTGCATTTGGAACAAAAATTCGTTTCCTGCACGTTTTGCGGGATCACCGGTACAACTCTCTTCTGCTCCCAAAACTGCAAACTCTACTCCTGCCTTGTTGAGGAGCTTCACAAATGCTTTGGTAATTTTTTTTGAACGGTCATCAAAACTACCGCTACATCCCACCCAGAATAAAACTTCTGGCTGCTTGCCCTGTGCGATAAACTCTGCTACTGTGGGTACTTTAATAGGTTCACTCATGTTTTTATAATTGAGAATTCAGAATGGTGAATTCAGAATTGGCTGGTCTTTATTATTAAAATTTCACTAATTGTTTGAAAATGAGTTGTTTTTCGCTTTCGCGAAAGCGAACT
>JBBSPH010000023.1:0-17447 GCA_038258985.1 Flavobacteriales bacterium | reverse complement strand
AATGAGGTTAGTCGTACAAAGAGTTTCAAATGCAAGTGTCCATAGCGGCGGAAAGAGTTTAGGTTCCATCAATCGTGGACTCCTAGTTTTTATAGGGATTACAGCGACAGACTCTAGTGAAGATATCGACTATCTGGTACGCAAGATTTGCGGTTTGCGCATATTTCCAGACCACTCTGGTAAAATGAATTTTAGCATCGCAGATATCGACGGTGACATTTTGGTCGTTTCCCAATTCACTTTGTATGCAGAAACCAGAAAAGGCAACCGACCCAGTTACATCAATGCCGCTCGACCAGAAATAGCCATTCCATTGTATGAGGCTTTTGTGAGTTCGCTTTCGCGAAAGCGTAATAAACCAATTCCCACAGGAACATTTGGAGCAGATATGCTGGTAAAATTAGTAAACGATGGACCGGTAACTATAGTTATGGATAGCAAAGAAAAATAAATTATGAGCCTCAAACAATCCCAAGAACAAGTCGATGCCTGGATTAAAAACCACGGCGTTCGCTATTTCAACGAGTTGACCAATATGGCGCAACTTACTGAAGAAGTGGGCGAAGTAGCTCGCATCATTGCGCGCCGGTACGGTGAGCAAAGCGAGAAGGAGAGTGATAAGAATAAGGATTTGGGAGAAGAACTGGCAGATGTAATGTTCGTGGTCTTATGTCTGGCAAACCAGACCGGGACAGATCTGGAAGCTGCTTTCAACAAAAAGTTAGATATAAAAACGCAGCGTGATCACGATCGTCACCACCAGAATGATAAGCTAAAGTAATGAAGTTACTTCTTAAAGCAGTTGACAGGATATGCCCACCAGATGTTCACATCGCTATTACGGGTTCTAAAAGTGAGAGCAACAGATTACTGATTCTCCAGCACCAATATCCAAATATCAAAATCGAAAATCTTTCCAATAGTGACGATACCGTCCACTTGCAGCACGCATTGGAGACCAAAGAAAGCATACTCGATATAGGTCACGCAGGAACGGCGATGCGTTTTTTAACCGCGCTTCTTGCAAATCAGCCAGGTCGGGAAGTTACCCTCACGGGCAGTGACCGCATGAAGCAGCGGCCTATAGGCATTCTTGTAGATGCACTGAGGTATTTAGGAGCACAGATAGAATATGTAGAGAACGATGGGTATCCACCGTTAAAGATTATAGGAAAAAAGCTGATAGGTGGCGAGGTTACGGTGGATGCAGGCGTCTCCAGCCAGTATTTGAGCGCATTGTTGTTGATAGGCAGCAAAATGCAAAATGGCCTTCATCTACGGCTTTCCGGTACGTTAACCTCTCGACCATATCTAGAGATGACAACAACTTTACTCAAGGATATTGGTCAGCAGGTGACTTTTGAGGGTAACCATATCAAAATTGCCCCACAAGCTACTATCCAGGACCAGCAAATCACGGTGGAATCTGACTGGAGCAGTGCTGGTTATTGGTACTCTTGGGTAGCACTGCAGCCCGCAGGGCTTAGGTTGCAACTGTCTGCCTATAAAGAAGTGAGCCTTCAGGGCGACGCGGCTTTGGCAAGAATCTACCGTCAACTAGGTGTTGAAACTTCTTACCATGGTACCAAAATCAGTCTGGTTCAAATCTCAAATTTTGAGATGCCGGTGCACCTAGAATTTGATTTGACGGAGCAACCTGATCAGGCACAAACAATTTTTGCTACCTGCATAGGTCTAGGTATCAACTTGAAAATGATAGGACTGCATACCTTACGCATCAAGGAAACAGACCGTATATATGCGATGAATGTGGAGGGAGCACGCTTTCGCGAAAGCGAAATAACAACAACACCCGATACTATCGAGATCAATTTTCCAGCAGACAGTCATTTTAACAAACGGGTCACCATTGATACTTATAATGATCACAGGATGGCACTGGCATTTGCGCCTCTCTGTCTAAAGACTGAACTGATAATCAACGATGCAGATGTAGTTAGTAAGAGTTATGGTGATTTCTACAGAGATTTGAAGGCCGTAAACGCCGATATAACAGAAATTTAAGCGCGTTTACTTGACAACGCCTATCGCAGGATCGTATATTTGCAAATTATTCCTAAACCTATTTAATGAAGTTATCACAATTCGGCTACAAGCTTCCAGAAGAGCTTATAGCAAAGCATCCAGTTGAGAATAGAGACGAGTCGCGTTTGATGGTCCTGCACAAAAAAACGGGTGAGATCGAGCACAAGATGTTCAAGGATGTCATGGATTACTTCAATGAGAAAGACGTCTTTGTGATGAATGATACTAAGGTTTTTCCAGCACGTCTATTTGGAAATAAAGAAAAAACGGGTGCACGCATCGAGGTTTTTCTTTTGAGAGAATTGAATCCTACTACCAAACTGTGGGATGTACTTGTTGATCCAGCAAGAAAGATTAGAATAGGTAACAAGTTGTATTTCGGTGAGGATGAAAGCCTTGTGGCAGAGGTTATTGATAATACTACGTCAAGAGGCCGTACACTTCGATTTTTGTATGATGGAACCTATGAGGAATTCCGCAAGACATTGCGTGACCTAGGTGAAACACCGTTACCTAAAGAGCTAGAACGCGATGTAGAGCCAGAAGATGAGGAGCGTTACCAAACAATTTATGCCAAGAATGAAGGAGCCGTTGCTGCTCCCGTAGCAGGACTACACTTCTCAAAGCATTTGTTGAAACGTATGGAAATTAAAGGTATTGTTACCACAGGCGTAACCATGCATATAGGTTTGGGAACTTTCTCACCGGTAGAGGTAGAAGATCTTTCCAAACATAAAATGGATAGTGAGCAGGCCTTTATTACCCAAGAAACCTGTGATATCGTGAATGAGGCTATTGACAAGCGTCGCAACATTTGCGCGGTAGGTACAACTACCATGAGATCACTAGAGAGCGCAGTAAGCAGTGATGGACATTTGAATACTTTTGAAGGCTGGACCAATAAATTCATCTTCCCAGAATATGAATTTTCCATCGCAAATAGTATGATTACCAATTTTCATCACCCTAAGTCTACATTGATGATGCAAGCAGCCGCTTTCGCGGGTTACGATTTCTTGAAAAAGGCATATGAAATAGCCATGAAAGAGAAATATAGGTTTAGTACCTATGGTGATGCGATGCTGATTATCGACTAAGTGCATTTTATTATCAGAATCAATCTTTTAAAGCCTTTTACTTCATTAAGTAAGAGGCTTTTTCTTTGCTTATTGTATATTTAAATTCCCCAGTTCACTATAAATATGAAGTATTTTTTCAGTGTAGTTCTACTTTTTGCATGCTTTGCAGGTATGGCTCAAGTCACCAATGAATTTGAACCCAGAAGTTGGTCTCTAGTTCAAAAATCTGCAGTGCAGTCAAATCCAGTGATTCTTCCAGCGGTAGATGTGGAAGCCTTGAGGGCAGAGGATAGGTTGAACGCGCAGACCAAGCTAGACAAATCATTGCGGGTAGGCCATGAAATTAAGGTCGATATGGATCTTTATAATTCTGGCTCATGGAAAATTCTGGATAATGGCGATCGCATCTGGACCCTTAATTTAAAGTCAACAGGAGCAGAATTTACCCGTGTAATATTTGATCTATACAGCTTGCCAGAAGGTGGTGAGTTGTATTTATACAATGATGAAAGGTCTGATAAAATAGGTCCGTATTCGTATACAGAAAATCAGGAAAATGGTGTTTTGGCAACTTGGATTATCCGAGGGGATAATTTATGGTTAGAATATTATGAACCTAAAACTGTAAAGGGCTTGGGACGGTTGAATTTAGAAAGTGTAACTCACGGCTATGTTCCCTTCAATCAAAATAAAAAATCTTTTGAGAAGTTGAATGAGTCGGGAAATTGTAATGTCGATGTATTGTGTAATCCTAATTTAGGATCCACTAATAGCAAAGACTGGTCAACAACAAGAAACGATCATTTGAACTCTGTTGCTCAAATTTTGTTTCCTCGTGGGATGGATACTTTTGTATGCAGCGGAGCTTTAGTTAACAACGCTGCGCAAAACGGAACGCCATATCTATTGACTGCAAATCACTGCGTAGGTTCCATAGCTGCTGAGAATAGACCTAATACGAAGCAACCAAATGGAGTCGGTGCAACTTTTGACGCAACTGGATGGTCATTTGGCTTTCAATGGTTCACAACTACGCCAGATTGTGCTACAACAAATCCTACTGTTGGACCAAACAGACCAGTACATATAATTTCAGGAGCTGTTTTAAGAGCAAACAATGATAATAGTGATATGGCATTATTTGAATTGAATCAAAGGCCACCTGCAGCTTGGAATTTATTTTATGCTGGATGGAATAATAATGCCGTAAGTGTCCCCAGTGCAGAGTTGGGAATGCATCATCCAGCAGGAGATATTATGAAATTAGCTCGTAATGACGAGGTTTCTACGAGAACATCTTTTGACTTTAATGGTAATGCGAATACAAATGTTTGGCTAATTGATAATTGGGAATATGGTGTTACTGAAGGCGGGTCCTCTGGAAGTCCTTTAATTAATCAAAATGATCAAATTATAGGTGTTCTTTCAGCTGGATCTGCTCAGTGTTTTGGGACTACAGACAACGGTGGTTTTGATATCTATGGCAGGCTAGATAGAAATTGGATCACAGGCACAACTCCAGCACAGAGACTGCGCGACTGGTTGGACCCTCAGAATACAGGAGTGCAGCAGCTTGCAGGTATTTATACGAATATAATCCTGAGCACTGACGATGTTGTACCGCAATCAAGCATCAAAATCTACCCAAATCCATCCACGGGATTATTTACCATTGAAAGTGATCTTCCTACCAATTATCAAGTTTATAATCTTAATGGCCAGTTAATGCTTACCGGCACAACTGGTGCGGCAACAGATCAATTGGACTTAAGTGGGGTGGCCTCTGGGTTATACTTCGTGAAGATCAACGTAGGAGAGCAAACGATAACGCGCAAGCTCGTTAAGCAATAAACCCTAAATAACCCACTATGCGTCGCGAGATTTCTTAATTTTGCGACGCATTTTTTATGGAACAGATCAAGGATAATAAGAAGGATATACGTTCATTAACGCTCGATCAGCTGCGGGAAAACTTTGTGGCGCAGGGTGAAAAAGCCTTTCGCGGCAACCAGATCTATGAGTGGTTATGGAAAAAGGGCGCACACTCTTTTGACGACATGACAAATTTGTCAAAATCCACCCGAGAGTTTCTGGATAAGCATTATGTGATCAACCATATAAGTGTGGACGATATGCAACGCAGTAGTGATGGCACCATTAAGAATGCGGTCAAATTACATGATGGACTTACCGTAGAATCTGTAATGATTCCTACGCCTACTAGAACGACTGCGTGTGTATCATCTCAAGTAGGATGTAGTTTAAATTGTGAATTTTGCGCGACTGCTCGATTAAAACGCATGCGCAACCTTAATCCAGATGAGATTTATGATCAGGTTGTCGCGATTGATCAGCAAAGTCGTTCCTATTACAATCGACCGTTGTCAAACATCGTTTTTATGGGTATGGGCGAGCCGCTCATGAATTACAACAATGTCATCAAGTCCATTGACAAGATTACAGGGGACGACGGACTGGGCATGTCACCAAAACGGATCACACTCTCCACCAGTGGTGTTCCTAAAATGATTAAGAAACTGGCAGATGACCGGCCTAAGTTCAACCTCGCTCTTTCACTGCATAGTGCCATCGATGAGAAGCGAGTGAAGATCATGCCCTTCAATGAGCAATTCCCATTGGATGACATCAAAGATGCGCTCAAATACTGGTACGACATCACGGGAACCCGCGTCACTTATGAATACGTGGTATGGAAAGGCATCAACGACCAGATGGAAGACGTAGAAGCGCTTGTTAAATTCTGCAAAGTGATTCCCTGCAAGGTGAATATCATTGAGTACAATAGTATCGATGATGCACGATTTGAGCAGGCAGATCAATCTGCTATTGACATGTATGAACACGAGTTGGAAAAAAACCGCATCATCGTCAATATCAGACGCAGCCGTGGGAAGGATATAGATGCTGCTTGTGGGCAGTTGGCAAATAAAAAAGCGTAATGATTTTGACTTTGTTCGCTTTCGCGAAAGCATAACAAATCCTTTTATCGATGTAACATTAAATTGAGCTAAAAAAGCAACTTATTGCGTGAACTATGTTAATATTTCGTTTAACTTTAAGCAACCCAAAATTCCTGTATGATGAAAAGATTACTCTCAATAGGTGCAATTGCTTTTGCTCTATGTGCTACTTCACAAACTCTCGAATCTGAGGATTTTAACTCTCTTACCATCGGTAATGTAGGTACAAATATTGCCCTTGAAACGGCAGGGCAGGCAGGTTTTTTTACAAATTCGACCAACGGAACTACTGAAGCCACTACTTCAACAAATGCTGCCAACTCCAACTTTCAAATTGTAGCTAATGCTGTAAACACAACACAAGGACTTCAACTAATAGGACCTAATGGTAACGAGGGAGTTCGACAGATATTAAAAAATGGATTTACTAACTCGTGGGAAACAAGAACGGCTGGCAACGAGATTGTTGAGGCAGAAGCCACTTTTAATACAGGTGCAAATACCACAAGTGAAAATGCCTTGAGTTTCAGACTAGGCGGGACAGATACTCGAACTGCAACCAATGGAAACCCTTTGACCATAGGAGGGCTTGAATATGATTCCATGACGGGAGAACTGCTAGGGATTGCATATTTGGATAATCAAGCGACCATGCAAACTGGTACGTTTGCTTTTAGCTTGGGTGCCAATAATAGTGAATTGATCATTCCTGTAAATACGCAGGTTCGAATCGGCTTTTCTTATAATGCAACTAATGGAAGAGTTAGATGGGTTGTTAGTTTTGGTACGGTTACTAGAGCCGCTTTCTTTGAAAACCCGGCTTTCGTTGTTCCTAATATTATTCCGGATTTTTCCCAGATCCTTCTTTTTGCAGGTGCTACAAATGGAGTTGCTTCTACCTATCGCATTGATAACACAGTTGTAAGGGCTGCTGCCACAGACGGATTGTTAAACGCTGAAGAGGTAAAAATGGATCAAGGTAATGTCCTAAGATTATTCCCTAACCCTGTGAACGCCACACTTAATTTACAGGCGACTAATGGAACTATCAATACATTAAGTATTTACAGCATCACGGGAGCGCTTATAGAAGAAGTCGCAGTGAGTAATCTCGATTACTCGAAGAACGTGTCGTCCTATGCCACTGGAATGTATCTTGTAAAGGCACAAATGGATAATGGGTCAAGCCAAACCATCAAGTTTATCAAGCAATAAATTGATTAACCTAATCTACTATATTATGCCGCTATTACTAGCGGCTTTTTTCATTCTCAATTATCCTAAAGTCATGCCGGCAAGTATGATTTATCTGTCTAGTCGTATGAGCAAAAATAGTTGCCTAACTAATGATATATGCCAAAAAGGTAAGTAAAGGTTTGTCCATCCTAGGGCAATTACTACACGCACAGCCTTATCTTTGACTCATGAAGACCGTCGAGCAGATCAAGCAGCCCATCGCGCATGAAATGGAACTCTTTGAAGAGAAATTCCGCCTGTCGATGGCTTCTCGCATACCGCTGCTCAATCGCATCACTTACTTTATAGTGAACCGCAAGGGAAAGCAAATGCGACCGATGTTTGTTTTTCTGGTGGCCAAAATGGTGGGCAATGCACAAGTCAATGACCGCACCTACCGTGGTGCCTCAGTAATTGAACTTATTCATACAGCGACGTTGGTACATGACGATGTAGTGGATGAAAGTTTCAAACGCCGCGGATTCTTTTCAGTCAATTCTTTATGGAAGAATAAGATTGCCGTTTTGGTAGGCGATTATTTATTGTCGAAAGGACTGTTACTTTCCATTGACAACAAGGATTTTGATTTATTACAAATCATTAGTGTGGCAGTACGAGAGATGAGCGAAGGCGAATTGCTGCAAATAGAAAAGGCGCGCCGTCTGGACATTACGGAAGATGTTTACTATGACATCATTACAAAAAAGACAGCAACACTTATTGCCGCTTGTTGCAGTTTGGGCGCATGTGCAGTAGCGCCAAAAAGTCCAGATGTAGAAAAGATGCGCAAATTCGGTGAGCTCATTGGGATCGCTTTTCAGATAAAAGATGACCTTTTTGATTATGGTAACCAGCGCATTGGTAAGCCTACTGGCATCGATATCAAGGAGCAGAAGATGACGTTGCCGCTTATCCATACGCTCAATATAGCTTCCAAAAAGGAAAAACGGTGGATCATCAACAGCGTCAAACGCCACAACCGTGACAAGAAACGAGTTCGGGAGGTGATACAATTTGTTAAGGATAAAGGTGGTCTGGAATATGCCGTGAACGCCATGTATGACTATAAAAACCGTGCTCTGGAAATATTAAATGCTTATCCAGAGTCAGAGTTCAAGACCTCATTGCTCATGATGGTCGATTATGTGATCGAGCGGGAGAAGTAATCATATTTTAATGTGTCCGCTTTCGCGAAAGCGAAAAACCACAGCCTTCTTGCCATAAACAGAATCTATTTTTCTAACAATTTTACAGCAAGAAATAACCGCTATTACCGTGGTTAAAAAAAGTACCTTTGCAGCCGCAAAAGCAGGATTATGAGTATAGTAGCAATCGTAGGTCGTCCCAACACGGGAAAAAGTACCCTTTTTAACCGTCTTATACAGCGTCGCGAGGCGATTACTGACGCTGTCAGTGGTGTCACTAGAGATCGCCACTATGGTCGTAGTGATTGGAACGGTCGCGATTTCTCAGTGATTGATACTGGAGGCTACGCGATCGGGAGTGATGATGTTTTTGAAGAAGAGATCGATAAGCAGGTAGAGCTAGCCATTGACGAGGCAGATGTTATCCTGTTTATGGTAGACGCCGCAGACGGTATAACCAGAGAAGATGAAGACGTTGCCCAATTGTTGCGCAAGGTGAAAAAGCCAGTGTTGCTCGTTGTTAATAAAGTAGATAATCCGAAACGTGAGCAGGAAGCTTATGAATTCTACAACTTAGGACTAGGCGATTATTACAGCATTTCCAGTATTAGTGGTAGTGGGACAGGTGATTTGCTTGATGCTGTGGTAGAAAATCTGCCTGAGCCTGTGGAACGTGTTGAGGAAAATTTGCCTCGATTTGCTGTTGTAGGTCGACCTAACGCTGGGAAATCCTCTTTTATCAATGCTTTGATAGGAGAGAATAGATACATAGTGACAGATATTGCTGGCACAACTAGAGATTCTATTGATACAAAATATAACCGATTCGGGTTTGAGTTTAACCTTGTAGACACAGCAGGTATACGTCGTAAGAAAAAGGTCAAAGAGGATCTTGAATTCTACAGCGTCATGCGCAGCGTGCGGGCCATCGAGCATTGCGATGTTTGTCTTGTGGTTCTTGATGCTACCAGAGGTTTTGATGGACAGGTTCAAAATATTTTTTGGCTAGCAGAGCGCAACCGTAAGGGAATCGTGATTCTAGTCAACAAATGGGATCTTGTAGAGAAAGAGACAAATTCAGTTAGGGATTATGAGGCAGAGATTCGTCGCGAGATGGCGCCGTTTACGGATGTGCCCATCATCTTCATTTCGGTATTGAACAAGCAACGTATTTTCAAGGCCATTGAAACGGCTGTAGAGGTTTATCAGAACCGCAGTAAAAAAATCAAGACCAGTAAACTGAACGAGATCATGTTACCTTTAATAGAAGCCTACCCACCGCCATCGCTGAAGGGAAAGTTTGTAAAGATCAAATTCATTACCCAGTTGCCTACACCACAGCCGCAGTTTGCTTTTTTCTGTAATCTGCCGCAATATGTGCGGGAGCCTTATAAACGTTTTCTTGAAAATAAAATGAGGGAGAAGTTTGATTTTAATGGTGTTCCCATTAGCATATATATGAGGAAGAAGTAATAGTTTAGCTAATCATAAGGTACAAAAATACTAATTGATTAATGAAGGATTATTTTCTGCTTAGCTGCGCATTGCTTTTCATAAGCATGATTACTGCGCAACAATTTACCATTTCAGGGACTGTTTCTGATTCTACTTCTGGACAAAAACTCCTTAGTGCCACCGTATTTCTTGAATCTGTTGAGGATTCAACTTTAATCACTTATTCCATTACTGATATGGATGGTAAGTTTTTACTCACGGGAAATACAAATTATCAAAAACTCAATTTTTTCACCTCCTTCCAAGGATATAAAGAATATTCAACGGTGATTGATCTAGCTAATGGACGCACTATTGATCTGGGAAATCTATCGCTTAATAACGATATAAAAGCATTGGGTGACATTGTGGTAAGCGCCAGAAGGGCGCCTATCACCGTGAAGAGAGACACCTTAGAATTTAATGCAAAATCATTTAATACCCAGGCAGATGCCACGCTGGAAGATGTTATAAAACAATTACCGGGAGTAGAGCTGGATAAAGATGGTAAGATCAAAGTGAATGGAAAAGAGGTGACTAAAATTTTGGTTAATGGCAAGGAGTTTTTTGGTAATGATCCGCAAATAGCACTTAAAAATCTACCGAAAGAAATCATCGATAAGATCCAGGTCACAGAATCAAAAACTGAAGAACAGAAACAGTCTGGCGATTCTGGTGATGACAATGCGAGTGAAATTAACATCACGATAGATGAAGACAAAAATAAAGGTTTGTTTTCTAGGTTTACAGCTAGCGGCGGTACAGATGATCGCTACTCGCTCAGTGGAATAGTCAACTATTTTAATGAGGATTTCCGGATTAGTGTATTAGGAAGTAGCAACAACATTAATAGTCCAGGTTTCTCGTTCGATGAGATTTATGATGCAATGGGGAGCAGCGCCTACAGCATTACCCGTAGTTCAAATGGAAGTTTCGGTATCAACGGACTTAATTTTGGAAGCAATGGTGGTATCACTAGTAGTCGTTCTGCGGGCCTTAATGTGACTAATGAGTTTAGTGAGAAGTTTGAGGTTGATGGAAATTACTTTTACGGATCATCTAGTAATATCGATGCGACCGATTCACGGCGTACAACCTTTTTGCCTGACCGGTCTTTCACTACCTCTAGCTCCAGTCGTAGCAATAGCGATGGCGATAACCTTAGATTCGGTTCTAGAATAACTATCAAACCAGATACATTAACCACAATTTCCATCCGCCCGGGTGGGACGATATCAAGTAATTTTGGATCGAGCAACCGGACATCAGCTTCAGTAGATGAAAATGGTGATTTGATCAATGATCTAACCTCCTCGAATTTTACCGATGCTGATACCCGCAATCTTTCCTCTAGTTTTTATGTGAGTCGCAGACTCAAGACAAAAGGGAGTTATTTGAGTCTTTCTGCAAACGTTTTCGACGATAGCAATGACTCCAGGAGTTTGTTCAATTCTGTTAGAAATACATTCGGCAATAATGCGTCCACCGAAATTCAAAATCAACGGATCGAGCAGAACACTCAAACCATTAATTACCGATTCAATCCTACCTATCGACAAACATTAAATGAATCGATTAGGGCCAAGGTAGAGTATACCTATGACAATCGTGATCAGACAAGCCGCCGTGGTGTATTCAATGTAGGGCAGACTACAGGTGATGGAATCTTTGATCCTAGTTTGAGTAATGATTTCAACGTATTGAGTGAGCAACACAGACCAGAGATAGGTTTTGACTACGAGAAAAATGATCTAAGAATAGAGTTGGGTACAGGTTATATCTACCAGACGTTAGAAAGTGACGATGCGCTCCAGCAAGTAAGTTTTGACAAAGAGTTTAAAAATATTGCGCTACAGGCCAACATACGCCAGAAGTTGGGTAAGTTCGGCCGGGTGTCTTTGGATTATAGCAACCGTGTCAATGTACCTAACGTGCGGCAGTTGCAACCAGTGGCCGACCGTACTGATCCCACAAACATCATCGTAGGTAATCCAGACCTAGACGCAACCGTTAATCATCAAATCTACCTCAATGTGAGTAATTATAACTGGGAGACAGACCAAGGGTTTTATATGGGTGGTAGTATTAACTTTAATCAAGACGCGGTAACAGCAATTACCACTACAGATGAGAACTTGATACGCACAACTAGTTATACAAACGTGGATGGTAATCGGGATGGATATCTTTATGCAGACTATACAAAATCATGGAAAAAAGACCAACGTGAGATAGGCGGCAGCATTTCATTCAATGGTAACTATAATCGTAGTCTGGCATTTACAAACGGTACTCAGTTTGAAAGTATCGCCACAAGCATCACGCCTGGGTTGCGCTTCGAATACTCCATTATCGATCAATTTGATATTGACATCAACTACGACATAGACTTGAACAATACCAGCTATGACATTGCAAGTATCCAAGATCAGGAATTTGTCAATCATACGGTTGCCATTGACCTAACATCTTTCTGGCCAGAAAATTTTACCACTGGATTACGTGGAGAGTACAATCGATTTGGCAATGTGTCATCAGAATTTGATAACGATAGTTTTGTGCTTATAGGTAGTCTGGGTTATAAATTTGCGGGTGACAAAGCAATCGTGAAAGTAACAGCTTATGATATCTTAGATCAGGTGATAAGTACCAGACGTGTGGCTACTCAAGATTATGTGCTGGACACAAGCAATCTAGTCTTGCAACAATATTTTTTGGCTAGTTTTACCTACAAATTCTCCAAATTTGGCGGGAAAGATCCTAATAGAGAATAATTATTTCGCTTTCGCGAAAGCGATACAACCTGCATTTCTATCCTTAATCTAGGGTATAATAAACCGAAAGTTTATTGAGAAAATTGCGTTGTTTTTTAACCAACCCGAATCGTGATAATCACGTATATTAAATAATTCACAAGCTATGTGACATTTTTCCCTGACCCTTTGGTATCAAGTTGGAACATTCTATTATTGCCTTTTTATACACCTAATACCCGCGCTCTTTTGCACCATTACCCTATTATTAAGGTTATTATACCCGCTTTTAACGAGGCTGATTCTATAGGGTTAGTGATCAGGGATCTACCATCGTTAGTGGATGAGGTGATCGTAGTTAGCAATAATTCTACTGATAAAACAATTGAAAATGCCACCATGGCGGGTGCTACTGTCCTTAAAGAAGAGCGCCGTGGGTATGGATTTGCGTGTTTAAAAGGTCTAGATTACGTCGCGCAACTTGAAGAGACTCCTGCTATTGTGGTATTTGTAGATGGAGATTACAGCGATTATCCCGAACAGTTGCAGGAATTAACTCGCCCGATAATTGATGACGATATAGATCTAGTTATAGGTGCTCGAGATAAAAAACTAAGAGAAACTGGATCAATGACGGGCCCGCAGATTTTTGGCAACTGGCTAGCAACAAGTCTCATGGGGCTATTTTTCAATTCTAGGTTTACTGATTTAGGACCATTCCGTGCGATAAAATATGACAAGCTAGTTGCATTGCAGATGGAAGACACTACCTATGGCTGGACGGTAGAAATGCAGCTCAAAGCACTCAAAAAGAACTATTCCTACGTTGAGGTTCCCGTCAGATACCGCAATAGAATAGGCGTTTCCAAGGTATCAGGCACGCTCAAAGGTGCTATATTTGCAGGTGTTAAAATTTTGACCTGGATCTTTAAATACGGCCTTAAAAAATGATTTTGGAGTGGATATGTATAGTCATCTATTCGGCATCATTAGTTATGATTCTGTTCTTTGCGCTATCTCAACTGAATCTGCTGATTAATTACCTACAGGCGCAAAAAATAGCTAAGGACGCCCCAACCTTCCAGCAAAACACAAAGGATCTTCCCACTGTCACCATTCAATTGCCCGTCTATAACGAGCTATACGTGATGGAGCGATTACTGGAAAACATTGCGTTAATAGAGTATCCAAAAAACAAGCTAGAAATCCAGGTGCTGGACGACAGTACAGATGAGTCGCTGGATATCACGGCACGAGTGGTCGATAAATTACAGCAACAGGGATTTGACATCCAGCACATGATGCGCCTTGATCGCAGCGGCTATAAGGCAGGTGCACTCAAGGAAGGATTGAAAACGGCAAAAGGTGAATTCATCGCCATTTTTGATGCTGACTTTCTCCCACAACCTAATTGGTTGTTGCAAACTATAGGGCATTTTCAGGATCCAGAAATAGGAGTGGTACAAACCCGCTGGGCTCACCTCAATCGCGATTATAGTATTTTGACACAAGTGCAGGCATTTGCACTCGACGCCCATTTTACCCTTGAACAGGTAGGCCGCAATTCTAAAGGTCATTTCATCAACTTCAATGGTACAGCCGGAATCTGGCGTAAACAGACCATCTATGATGCAGGCAACTGGCAGGGCGATACGTTGACCGAGGATCTTGACTTGAGCTATCGCGCCCAATTGAAGCAATGGAAATTCAAGTACCTAGAAGATGTAACTACCCCAGCCGAGCTTCCCATCGTTATCAGCGCAGCGAGATCACAGCAATTTCGTTGGAATAAAGGTGGCGCAGAGAATTTTCAAAAAATGTTCAAAAAGGTTCTGTCCAGTAAACAGCTATCCTTCAAGACTAAATTTCACGGCATACTCCACCTGCTCAATAGCACAATGTTTTTGAATGTCTTGATCGTGGCCGTTCTGAGCATCCCCATGTTGTACATTAAAAACGAATACGATCATTTAAAAATCTACTTTATCGTGATGAGTTTCTTTGTCATCAGTACGTTAATCTTTTTCGTCTGTTATTGGTACATGTATCGCAATACCTACGGTGGCGGTTTCAAGAATTTCGTTACCTATATCGGTATGTTTTTCACCTTTTTCTCCATCGCGATGGGTTTTTCCCTTCACAATTCCATTGCAGTAATCGAGGGACATTTGGGTAAACGCAGTGAGTTTGTCCGCACGCCAAAATTCAATCTAGCCACGGTAGGCGCGAACTGGAAAACAAATAAATATCTTCGTAAAAACTTAAGTCCCAATATTATTATTGAAGGGCTACTCACACTTTATTTCATCTTTGGAATGTATAGCGCTTTTGTAGTGGGCGATCAGGGTGGTGACTTCGGATTATTTCCTTTTCATTTGATGCTTGCTATCGGTTTTGGGTTCGTGTTTATCCGCAGTCTAACGGACAAGCAGTAGATGAAGGCGCGCTTGCAGAACAGCTTCGGGATTTTACTAATTCTTAGCTTTTTTGGGTACGCGGTGTTCAGTTCGCTTTCGCGAAAGCAGTTTCTCGACAATCTAACTTGCTACGCTGCATTATTCCTGTTTTTTTACGGGTTTTACTGGATTGCTAGAAAGGCGAAAAATAATTTGTTGAGCCTATTCCCCTCATGGATAAAGAAATATACGGGTATGCAGCCGCATATCGCGGTTTGGTTATTTGCAGGAGTAGCATTACGCTTGGTTTTCTTGTGGGATACGCCCAATTTGTCCCAAGACTTTTACCGGTTTATCTGGGATGGGCATGTGCTACTCGACGGCTTGAATCCCTATCTGCACTTGCCTGATGAGCTCCTCGCAGCTGGCGCCGATTTTATTCCGAATGCCTCGCTTTTACATGCAGGTATGGGTGAATTATCCAGCGGTCACTTTACAAACTATCCACCGCTTAACCAGCTGTTTTTTACAACAGCAGCATTTATGGGCGGCAAAAGTGTGATCATGACGGTTGTCTGGATGCGCGTTTTTATTATCCTATTTGATATCGTGATATTCTATTATGGGATAAAGCTCCTACGACTTTTAGGGAAACCGGATTACTTGATTCTGCTCTATTTTTTCAATCCATTTGTAATTATCGAACTTACGGGAAACCTGCACTGGGAAGGAGTGATGGCTGCTTTGCTATTAATGGGTGTCTACTGGTTTATCTGTTATGATCGCGTCAAGAGCCCGATTTATTTAGGCCTTAGCATCTTGCTTAAATTATTACCAGTCATGATCCTACCGCTGTTGTTGAAGGTTCTCCGCTTTAAAAAAGGCGTGCTTTTTTTCCTGATTCTTGGTGGCACAATAGCGCTTGGATGCGCACCTTTCATATCGCAGGATTTAGTGGCAAAGTATGGTTCTTCCGTTGGATTGTGGTTCGGAACGTTCGAATTCAACGCCAGTATTTATTACGTGATAAGAGAGATAGGATTTGAAGTCACGGGATATAACATTATTGGGACGGTGGGAAAAATTCTTCCTGTCATTACCTTGATATCCATTCTTTCACTGGCAGCTTTCAGAAAAAACCAGTTTCCAGAGGTATTGCTGTGTAGTATCTTATTCTCATTTACTATTTATCTCCTGCTATCAACTACGGTGCATCCATGGTATTTGACCATACCGCTGCTATTTTCCATATTTACCAAGTACCGGTATATGGTGATCTGGAGCGGATTGGTATTTCTCAGTTACTGTGCCTATTCAAATAGAGACTTTCAAGAAAACTTGTGGTTGGTTGGATTGGAATATGCGATTCTATTAGGAATTTCGATGTGGGAATTATTTCCATTTTCGCGAAAACGATGTAACATAACTACCAGATAATTATATAGTTGACATGTCTGTCGCAAGAGTGTCGCTAATAAGTCAGGGGTCAAATAATTCAAATAGCTATTCCCTAAAATACATTTGGCTCGATTTTAAAAACAAATTATGGAATCTATTGCAACAAAAATAAAGCAGGCCAGAATAAAAAAGGGAATGTCTCAGGAAGAGCTCGCAGAACTTTCAGGAATCAGTTTAAGAACTGTTCAACGTATCGAGACGGAACAAAATGAACCTCGCGGAAAGACACTTCAGCTCATATGTGAAACACTCCAGATTAATATCGAGGATTTATTAGATTATGGGAAGAATGAAGATAAACAATTCCTCGCATTTTTTCACCTATCTGTTATCTGTGGCGCATTTATTCCGATAGGGAATATTATTCTACCCTTGATCCTATGGCTTACCAAAAAAGATAAAGTAATCGGTTTGCACAGATTAGGGGCAAAGCTTTTGAACTTTCAGATAATCTGGACCATCCTATCTTTTGTCGCTCCTGCGATTATAATGGCAGTTGAGTTTGAGACTGTGCTGGATTCGGTTGATTTCGAAAAAAACATTGCCGACTCCGTACGTATCGGGATTTACTATATTTTTGGATTTGGCTTTATTAATTATCTGATAGCCGTTATTCTTGCCATATTAAACTATCGAGGCAAGGAAATTACCTATCCTAGCACCATACCTATGATTAAATAAATGTGGGTACTGGAAATCAAATAAAAAAGCTGTTTGAATATTTCAATTCAAACAGCTTTTAATGAAGATATCGATAATTACCTAATCTCTATTTTTTCTCCACTTTTTTGACTTTCAGTTTCTCAACACTATACAAATCTGTCCGGCGATCCTTTAAGTTCTTGACCGCACCGTGGTT
>JBBSPH010000022.1:0-17480 GCA_038258985.1 Flavobacteriales bacterium | reverse complement strand
TGTTTGTACCCGAGGCATTCGTCTCATTACCTAATGCTGTTGATTGAGCCGAAGTTGCATTAGCAGCTCTTCCTAAAGCTGTTGAATTAGCCTGTGTAGCTTGAGATTCGAATCCTAATGCAACAGCACCGTTTCCAGAACTACTGGCACTGCGACCAAAGAAGAATGAGTTGTCCGTTTGTAAACTACCAACAACAATATTGTTAGCTCTAAATGTCAGCGGCTGATTGTCAATTGTACCTAAAAAATTGGTCTCGCTTTTGGTACCAGCATTCCCTGTCAGTACCCATCCCATAGTGCTTGTGGCAGCGCTGTTTACCAAAGGCACCCATGCTGGAATAGTTAATGTAGAATCCCAATACAAAAATCCTTTTTGAAAACCTCCTGATGCCTGAGTCAAATAAACGAGCATGCTGTTTTGATCTGCTGTAGGAGGAATAGACGGCAGCTGTGATACCCTTGGAACTAAAAGTCCATCAGTATTAGTTGGAAGGGAAGGATTGGAAGCTATTAAATCAAGAACCGCTTTAGGATCTGTCGTATTGATTCCAACTTGTGAATAAGTGGTTGAGCCGTATAAAAATAATGCTGTGAGAAGTAAAAATTGTTTCATAATACGATAGTTACGTAGACTCATAATATTGGGTTTCAACTTAAATATTCAAATATCGTATAAACAAAAACATTACTGTTTATAGATTTCCTAATCAAATAAAAAATCACATTGGAATCACCAGTTTTAAATAAGCGTAATAATGCTTCAACCTAAACGATTAACTTTAGTTTTTAAGTTTTAAACAGTAACGTATAAATTTCGCGAAAGCGAACTCTCATCAAATTTAAACCAACAAAAAGCCCGACTTTTTCAAGTCGGGCTTTTCTACGTTTTAGTTCAAAAGTTAGGATTTCTTAACCACGCGGCTTAAATCGTACCCTCCAAATTTTTTCATGTAGCCTCGCACGCTGCTGCCATAGGCATCACGACTGCGACCACTACCTTCTGAATTCAGGTATTTCTTGACTCCACCCACACCGCTTAAGTGTGCAGCAGCAAGAATACCGCTTTCAGTCACGCGTACTCCACCGACTTTTTGGCCATCATATTTTGCAATATAATCCTCCAAAAGGTTGTGGTTGTAACGCAGATTTTTAACAAAAATGCGCTCCTGTAACTTAGGCGACTGTAAAAATGTCATGGAGTCATTGACTCCAAAATGCCGCAGGGTCGTCATACCAAACTGGTACTTACCCATGTAACCCAACGAGTTCACGATACCATATTTACCCTGGCTTTCTTTAAAGGCAAGAGCTTCTCTAAAAGAGATAAAGCCGTCTGGTCGTGTGGAGGCAAGCGAGAAATTTCTCAAGTCTGCCGTGTAGGTTTTAAAATCTTCCTGGAATGGACCATAGAAGACTGGTTCAGCGCTGGTTAAAAACGTCATTTTAGACGCCTGATGCTCAGCAATACTCTTGGTACTCGAGTTATCCGTTTTGAATACAAAAAATCCTGCGATCAAAACTACTGGATAAGCTAGAAAATTTACAAAGTGTGTTCTCATAGTTTACCGTTTCGAAAAGTTGCTGTCACTCTTTTCTAAAAGCGGTGCAAATTTACGACATACATCCAGTTTCACCACAAAAGTTTGTTAAACAGCACTTTAGATACATTTTGAGAACTAATATGAACGCTCAGCAATGGTAAACAGTAGGATTTCAAAACTTAAAATCTGCCATATGCTTTAATAAATATTTATGAAATCGATGTATATTCCTACAAATCAAGAATTCTGAATTCCTCCAAAACGTCAGATTTCGGCTAGCGATTCACATTTTGATTTTGGATCCAGGCTCTATATTCTGCCGCATTAGCATTATGCTGCGCTAGATTTATTGCAAACTTGTGATAACCAAAGTTTTGCACATTTGCCACAAAATAATAATAGTCGTGTTTCTGGTAGTTGAGCACCGCATCGATCGCGGTAAGATCGGGCGTGACGATGGGTCCAGGTGGCAGCCCAGAGAATTTGTAGGTATTATACCTACTTTCCAGTTCCAGGTCTTTATAGAGGACTCGTTTAATCACCTGATCAAAATTTCCATCCAATAGCTTTTTAGCATAAATCACGGTTGGATCTGCATCCAGTTTGATTCCATCATTGATGCGATTCATATAAACACCGGCAACCTTGGGACGCTCGTCTACCTTAGCGGTCTCCTTATGTACAATTGCCGCTAGCGTTGATACTTGGGTAGGCTTCAGACCTATTTTCTTTGCTTGCGCACGTCTATTATCCGTCCAGTAATTTTTATATCCCTGCAACATCTTATCCCGGAAGGTGGTCGCACTGCTGTTCCAATAAAACTCATACTGGTTAGGCAGATACATGGCGAGCGCATTTTCCTGGGTAAAACCATTTTGTTTAAGGAATGCGGGATCCCGCATGGCAGCTATTAACGATGTGCTGTCTGCCTCAATTTGTTGGGCAATGCGTCCCGCAAGGTCTTCCAGGCGCTCCTGATTATTGAACCGTACGTTTAAAGGTATATTTCTAGAACGCAGCGCATTGATAATGTCATTGTTGGACATTCCAGGAGTGAGTAGAAAACGTCCAGATTTTATATTGCTGTTATAACCCTTGCGTATAGCAGTGGCGTGGAATTCATCCCGATTTTCAACCGCGGCGGCCACGATCATGAAAGCCTCATTATAATCCGCATCAGTCGGGATAAGGACTTCATAGGTTTCGGTTTCAAAATTTGTGTTGGGCGTGAAAAAGGTGCCGTACACGCGGTAGGCAAAAAAGGCCATAATGACCAGCCCGATCAACACTATGCCTATCAGGATTTTCTTAAAATTATTCATTGATCAGTTGGTAAAGTATCTCGTCTTTAAATCCGTTATCGGTTGCATTCCAGTCTGTTTTTATTCCGCTTTCGCGAAAGCGGAACTTCTCAAACAACTTCCTGCTCGCCACATTATCTATCGCTATACCAGCATATAGCTGGTGCAACCGTAGCCGGTTGAAACTATAGTCGATCATCATTTGAAGGCCAGCACTGGCATATCCCTTTGCCCGATCCAGATCCTGAGGTATCACTATGCCTACACCAGCCCGCTTATGGTACGGATCAAAATCATACAGGTCCACAACGCCCACGATGTCATTGTCATTTTTACAGATGGCCAGACGCAGCTGCTTTACCTCATAGATATCACGGTGGGCATTCTCTAGGTATTCCCTGATCGTAAACTTTGAATAGGGCGTCAAGGTATGTCCCACATCCCACAAAGCAGGATTGTTTTCTAATTCATAGATGTAATCCAGATCTTCTGGATCGACAGCGCGCAGCTTACAGGTATCGGTTTGTAAAATCATATCGCTATAGTTCCATTGAAAACCTGGGCCGCAGGTCCAGTGAGCCAAATATTTTCATAGCCTTGTGGCGTGGGTTCAAAACCTACCTTTAAGTTGCCTCCCGGTGTTTCCAGAATAACTTCATGCGCTTGGGTCTGACCAGTCTTGTGCATCGCAAGTGCAACGGCGGTTACTCCTGTACCGCAACTTAAGGTTTCATCTTCTACACCTCGTTCATAGGTGCGTACCTTAAACACATTTGCGGTGATGGTTTGCACAAAATTGATATTTGCTCCAGCTTTACCATACAACTCGTTGCGCAAATGCCTTCCTTGATGGAATACATCAACATGATCTACATTGTCGGTTAATTCTACATGGTGTGGCGATCCCGTATCCATAAACACATGGCCGTCAAATGTCTGTAAAGAATTTACATTTTTCATTTGCAGACTTACCGTGCCGTCATCAAATAATTTGGCGGCGTGCAATCCATCTATAGCCTCAAAGGTGGCAGTATCTGTTACAATTCCCAAGAATCGAGCAAAGCTGACGATACATCGACCACCATTCCCGCACATGCTGCTCTCATTACCATCTGCATTGTAATAAACCATTGTGAAATTATGGAGTCTATTATTCTGTAGTAGGATTAGACCGTCTGCACCTATGCCAAATTTACGGTCACACAAACGCTGGATGAGTTTGGTATCTTTTTTGGAGAATTGCTCTTGACGATCATCAATAACGATAAAGTCGTTGCCAGTACCTTGATATTTGAAAAAAGAAATGGTTTGCATACTACAAATGTAAGTCGATCCAGAAAAAGAAGGCTCGTTAAAGGCAGGTTAATCTGCCCTGACAGCGCAATGAAATGACAATTTAAACGATTAATAACTAAATAGCCGATTTATGAATTCAATACTTAAAACCATGGGTGCCGCAGTATTAGGTGGTACCATCGTTCTGGGATCTTACAAGGTCTTTATTGAAGACCAACCAGAATCCCAACTCACTATCGCCCAGCAATCCTCGCTGCCTGCGACACCAGTTAGTTATGCTGGAAATACTTCCATTGCTGGAGTAGACTTTACGGAAGCTGCCGAAAAAACGGTACATGCCGTGGTGCATGTAAAAAACCTCACCATTTCTAGAGGTAATCCATCTATGAGAGACCTGATGTACGGTCGTGTTTCCATGCGACAGGCAGTCGGCACGGGTAGCGGTGTTATTATTACCAAGGATGGATATATCGTGACAAATAATCACGTTATCGATAATTCCCAAGCACTGGAAGTAACTTTAAATGACAACCGAACCTATAAAGCAAAATTGATAGGCACAGAACCCGGAACGGACATCGCGCTCTTAAAAATTGATGCAGAAGGTGACTTACCTTTTGTTGCCTTTGGAGATTCTGACCAAGCGAAACTAGGCGAATGGGTACTTGCTGTAGGGAATCCTTTTAACCTGACAAGTACCGTTACAGCGGGAATCATTAGTGCGAAAGGTCGCGACCTTGATACCAGCGATGCAACACCGCAAAGTTTCATCCAGACAGATGCAGCGGTTAATCCAGGAAACTCTGGTGGTGCGCTCGTCAATACTCGTGGAGAATTGATCGGTATAAATACAGCAATCACCTCACCTACTGGCTCTTATACAGGCTATTCGTTTGCGGTGCCGTCCAACAATGCTAGAAAAGTGATCCAGGATTTGATGGAGTTTGGATTTGTTCAAAAGGGTATGTTAGGCATTTCTGGCGCTGACATTAATGGTAAGGTTGCCGTGGAAAAGGGATTGAGCAGTGAGGGTGTTTATGTAACTGAAGTTGTGGAAAATAGTGGTGCGGATAAAGCTGGATTACGTAAAGGCGATATCATTATCAACATTGACGGTGTTCGTATGAAATCCTTTGCAGGATTGATAGGTCTTGTGGGAAGTAAGAATCCTGGAGATAAGGTTAATGCCACGGTGATGCGCGATGGTTCAGAAAAAACGATTTCCATCGAGATCACTAAGAATTCTACGACGACTATACCTGCATTAGAAATGGATGTACGTGACCTTAACCGGGATGAGAAAAAAGAATTTAATGTTTCAGATGGTGTTCGCATTGTAGGTACAAATGGTAATCTTTCCAAATACAATATGACAGGCTTTGTAATTACGAAAATTAATGATCGTGGTGTCAAAGATGTAGAAGATGTGCGCAGCCTGATGAAAAAAGTGTCTACTAATGAGGGAATCATCGTAGAACTTAAAAACGCCAAGGGAGAAATTGAACGCTTGCGTTTAATGGGAAAATGAGCAATTCGCAAGACTGAGAATAACCACCTAGGCTAATTGCTTGGGTGGTTTTTTATTTGAGTCTTGTTTAGGAAAAGTTGTTAGAACGGTAATCATTCCACCACACACGCGACAAAAAATTAAGGAATTTGCTTCCTGAATATCTTAACTTTACGAATAAGGCAACTAACAGTTTCCTCATTCCCTATCAAAAAATTGAAATTCAACTCATATATGAAAAATATTGACAACCCAGAAAATCTTGCCCAATGCCCATTCCGAGGGACGCGTATAGGTGGAGCTATGGGATCTACTCCTACAACCGATGATTGGTGGCCCAATCGCCTACAGGTGGAAATGTTGCACCAAGAGCAACCTATCTCCAATCCTTTAAGTGATGAAAATTATAAGGAGAGATTCAACTCCATCAATCTCGAAGAATTGAAGGGCGACATAAAGGCTATGTTAACCGATTCCAAGGATTGGTGGCCTGCAGATTATGGAAATTACGGCCCTCAAATGATCCGTATGGCGTGGCATTCTGCTGGAACCTATAGGATTGCAGACGGACGAGGTGGTGCTGGCCAGGCCATGCAGCGCTTTGCTCCCATCAATTCGTGGTGGGACAACGGTAACATTGACAAATCCCGACGATTGATTTGGCCGATCAAGAAAAAATATGGATCTGCATTGTCATGGGCGGATCTGATCGTATTGACCGGTAACTGTGCTCTGGAAATCATGAATTTTCCAACCTATGGTTTTGCTGGTGGACGTCGCGATGCTTGGGAGCCAGATCGCAGTACCTACTGGGGTCCCGAATTTTGGGATGGGAAACCCTTTGACGAATCACACACCGGTGGTGGTCGCCTAGGACATCCTGAAGAAATGGTTAACGCAAACCTTAGATGGGTAGGCGGTCCCAAAGAAGAATACCACGATCTTGAGAATCCCTTAGCAGCAACGCATTCAAATCTTATCTATGTGAATCCAGAAGGACCGGGTGGCAATATGGATCCTATGGATTCTGCACGTAATATCCGCGAATCCTTCAAGCGCATGGCGATGGATGATGAAGAAACAGTTGCTTTAATCGCGGGTGGTCATGCCTTTGGGAAAAGTCATGGCGCGGTACCTGCTAGCAAGATAAGTGGCGCTCCAGAAGCCGCGGGCATGGAAGCTCAAGGTTTTGGGTGGCATAATCCAGTAGGTACTGGTAATGCGGAATATACGAGTACAAATGGTATTGAAGGTTCCTGGACTCCTAATCCTACCCAATGGGACAACGATTACCTGAAGAATCTGTTCAAATTTGAATGGGAGCAAAAGAAAAGTCCCGCTGGTGCTGGGCAATGGACTCCTATCGATAATTCTGCGCCTAAAACTCCAGACGCGCATATCGATGGACGTATGGAAGATTTGATGATGATGACCTCAGATATTGCGCTGAAATTAGATCCTGCATACCGCAAGGTTTGTGAGAAATTCCTCAACGACTTTGATTACTTTACTACTGCTTTTTCTAAAGCTTGGTACAAATTGACGCACCGTGATATGGGACCCAAAGATCGCTATCTGGGACCAGAAGTTCCACAGGAAGACCTCTTGTGGCAAGATCCTATCCCGTCCTGTAATCACGAATTGGTCAACGATGAAGATGTGGAGCAATTAAAGAAAAATGTTCTCAATAGTGGTTTGACGGTTTCCGCACTTATTTCGGCAGCTTGGTCATCTGCTGCGGTTTACAGACATTCTGACAAACGTGGTGGTGCCAATGGCGCGAGAATAGCGCTAAAACCACAGAATACGTGGGAAGTCAATAGACCAGCCGAATTGAACCAGGTATTGGAAACCTTGGAAAAAATCAAAAATGATTTTAATGGGAAACAAACCGGTGACAAAAAAATCTCTTTGGCAGATCTTATAGTTCTCGCGGGATGTGCAGCAGTAGAGAAAGCTGCAAGCGATGCAGGAACACCAGTCCGGGTTCCATTTGTTCCAGGTCGTATGGATACCACTCAGGAATTAACTGATGTAGAGAGCTTTGACTGGTTACAACCAGTGGCAGATGGATTTAGAAATTATCATAATAGCAAGGTTGGTTACCATGTAGAAGATGAGCGCATTTTTCTTGACAGAGCAAATTTATTGACCTTGAGCGCTCCAGAATGGACAGTACTTACTGGCGGTTTGCGGGTTTTGGAACAAAACTCTGATCATTCCAAGCACGGCGTATTCACGCAAAGGCCTGGCCAATTGACCAACGACTTTTTCCAGGTATTGACGAGTATGGACTATGAATGGGTTCCTAAAAGTTCGAGTAAGTTATTGTTCGAAATAAAAAAACGTGAAACTGGAGAGATGCATTACACGGCGACGAGATGCGATCTAGTTTTTGGGTCAAATGCCCAATTGCGCAACGTGGCCGAGGTGTATGCTACAGACGATGCACAAGAACGTTTCGTTCGCGATTTTGTCAAGGCCTGGCACAAGGTAATGATGCTTGATCGATACGACATCAAGGATAATTAGAAGTTCCTTTCATTATTTAATAAGCCCAGACTTCTCGAGTCTGGGCTTATTTTTTTGGCGATTTTTAAAAAAAAGGATTGTACCGTCATTGTGAAATATACGTTTCCAAAAAGGAATGATCTTGTGATAAATGGATGTAGTAATGAGTTCGCTTTCGCGAAAGCGAAAAAAACCAATCATATCTCTGCGAAAAAATGACTACACATTTTACGAAAACGTTGGAGTAGACTATTTTTGCAAAAAACAATTCAATGAGTCAAGTAGATATCTACGAAAAGGAACTTGCATTTCAAACCGACCGTCGTCGTGCGGCGGTAGCGTTTATAAAAGCCGTCAGCGATTTATGGTACGATAAGTCCATTGAACTGGTGCTTTTTAGAAACCAGTTGATCGACCGCAACGTGAGCGAGATCATCAATCTACATGAATATGCGGGCGCATTTGTGCAAAAGCCTATATCGATTTTTGACAGCGTTGAAATTGCGCAGGCCATTCTTTCCCTTGATTTACCACCGTCTAAACTGGATATCGGTAAACTAACCTATGAATATCATCTAGAGGACAACGATTTGCAGGAAGCAACTGCGTTTGTCTCTAAAAAGTTGAGCGACGCAAAAAGCAGTGAGGAAATTGTTCCTAAAGATGTAGTGCTTTATGGATTTGGTAGGATTGGGCGTTTGCTTGCCCGCGAGTTGATGGCCAAAGCCGGTAAAGGCAGCCAGCTACGTTTGCGTGCGATCGTTACCCGTGGTGCGATTACAGAGAATGTACTGGAAAAAAGGGCAGCATTGCTTGCTCAAGATTCAGTTCATGGAGATTTTTCAGGAACTGTGTCTTATAATATGGATGAGGAGTCGTTGATCATCAACGGTACAACCGTAAAAATAATTAGCGCAAATGCGCCAGAGGACATTGATTACACCGCATACGGAATCAACAATGCGCTTATTATTGACAACACGGGAGCATTCCGTGATGATCAGGCGTTGAAAAGACATTTACAAGCTAAAGGTGCGCATAAAGTGTTGCTTACCGCTCCTGGAAAGGGAATCCCAAACATCGTTCATGGAGTAAATCACACAGAGCATAATCCTGATAAGGTGGATATATTTTCTGCTGCTAGCTGTACTACAAATGCCATCACACCTATTCTCAAAGCGGTAGAAGATAGTTTTGGAGTAGTGAGTGGACACCTAGAAACAATCCATGCGTATACCAACGATCAGAATCTGGTAGACAATATGCATAGCAAGTACCGTCGCGGCCGCGCGGCAGCACTCAATATGGTTATCACGGAAACCGGCGCAGGACAAGCTGTAAGCAAAGCATTACCTTCCTTTGAAGGGAAGCTAACTTCCAATGCCATACGCGTACCCGTGCCCAATGGCTCGCTAGCCATCCTTAATCTTGAGTTAGAGCATACGACCAGCAAGGATGCTTTAAACGCCATTATAAAAAAATATGCGCTGGAAGGTGATCTTGTAGAACAGATCAAATACAGTATTGACAATGAGCTAGTTTCTACCGACATTGTAGGATCAAACGCTCCGTCTATTTATGATTCTAATGCCACAATTGTTAGCGCAGACGGTAAAAAAGCTGTGCTCTATGTGTGGTACGATAATGAATATGGTTACAGTCATCAAGTGATACGTCTAGCGAAATATATTGCCAAAGTGCGTCGCTTCACGTATTACTAAAGATTTGGAGATTCTAGGAACCAGAAGTGCTTTCAGAACAATTGCCTAGAATTCTTTGGTAAGGCCGCGTGATCTCACGTGGCCTTATTCTTTATCTGCGTTTTTTAGGTTGAAGGTTCTCTACCATGACGCTACTCTGCCATTCCCAATTTTTTCTTCAACACTTTACTGGCTTGGGTGTAGCCACCATTGTTTCCATCCAAAAAATGAATATGGTATCCATTTAATGTGGTGACATAACAGGAAAGTACACTGCTATCTGCCACGTAATAGCCAAAACGTATTTGTGTTTCTTCTTCCAACCCATCCAAAAAGCGGAGCAACTTTAATCGTTGCCGTTTTGAACCTGTAATCACCGTATTGATGGATCCATCAATCAGCAGGTTTTCTGTCAATTGAATTAATTCTGCTAGGTAATCGCGACCGTCCTGGGTATGTTGCAAGTAGTATTTACCAAATAACGTCCGCATTACCGAACTAAATAAATGGCGGAATCTTCCAGACGAAACATTCATTTGTACTTCATTAAACAGTTGCGAGAAGTTGCTCGTCATATCTAAATGCTCTGCGGTCAAAGGATTTCTTTTCACATCGGTTCCATAGAGCTTGTCTATTTTTTTGAGAATGCTTCCGTAGATCTCATGCTGCTTGTCTACATTGACCGCAGTGATGATCAAGGTTAAAATTTCATTGGTTTTTATGGGTGGAGCAATGTTATCCCACTTACACTCCATTCCTGCAAGATCTAGGTAATCAGAACTCAACTGTGCAATGCCCAGATCCTGATTTTGACCCTGTTTGATTTCCGTTTCGGCTAGTTGCAAGGCATTACCTTGTATCAAGGGTATTACGTGAACTGTATTTATTTGAAATTTTGAAATGGACAAGGTCGCACCTTTAACAGTCATTTGCCCAACCTTGCGATAGCCCACCCGCAAATGAAACCCAAACGATGTAAAGCATCTTTCTTGATGGAATTTCAATGCCATTAAACAATCCTGAAGTACCTCATCAGGCATTAAAATTGTCGCTCCGTCACCACCAAAGAAAAAAGGGATTTCTATACCAGCCTCACGGGATACATTCAAGCAGGCTGCAATACTACCTGTTGCTGCTAGGTTTACCTCCTGTTGTCTTCCCTCCTCAATGGCTATTGTGGATCCTTTGACATCTGTTACAATAATGTTCCAGTGATCAGGAACTGGACAAAAGTGAAGTGGGTTAGCATAGTTTTCTACCAACGTTCCCGTGTAGTTGTGTAGATCAGAATAGAAATAGGCACCGCGATCCATCATGTGCCAAACTTAAACAGATCATCATTAATAAGTTCATTTCAATTTCTTAAAATAAATAGATCTGAAAAAGGATATTCCTAGGATTTTACCTGAAATCGTTTGGAGTTTTTGGGATCACATTTTGTCGGTCAGTTGAATCCTAAACAATTATCAACCAGTATTTTATTTGTAATCAATACTCTAAGAACTAACGAGTCCCAATTTTGCTTTAAAGACCTTGCTGGCCTGAGTGTATCCTCCATTATCACCATCCAAAAAGTGAATGTGATAGTCATCGATAGCCGTAACATAACAGGAAAGTACGCTTTTATCACTTGCATAAAATCCATACGTTATCTGCTGGTTGCGCTCCATATGGTCTAGGAATGTAAATAACTCCTGCCGTTGTTCCACATTGCCGGTGATCACGGTATTGATAGATCCATCCATTAAAAGAACCTCTGTCAATTGGACGAGTTCATTCAGATAATTGCGGCCCTTTTCAGTAAACTGTATGTAAAAACGACCGAATACTGTACGCGCTGCAGACCCAAGTATTTGACGCAACCCTGAGGTTGCATACTTCATAGACACTTCATTTTTAAGCTGGCTTAGACTGTTTACCATCTTCAAGCGCTCGAGGGTAACCGGATTACGTTTACTGTCCTCGCCATAAATGGTATCTATTTCTTTGAGGATCGCGGCATAAATGTAATGTTGTTGTGGGATCTCGCTAGAATGTATGATAAGTGATAGGATCTCAAACTGTTTGTCTGGTGGTGCAATCTTATCCCATTTGCATTCCATACCCTCTAGGTTGAGACGTTGATTCTCTAAGAGCTCTAGGCCTAATTCCTGTGGTTCATTAGATTTGATCTCTGCCTCTGCTCGTTGTAATGCATCACCTTGAATGAGTGGCATCACATGGTAGGAATTGCGCTGAAACTTTGAGATATTTAGTACGCAACCCTTTTCAATCATCTCACTCGCACGGCGATAGCCTACACGTAGAAAAAAATCAAATGAGGTCAAACACCGTTCTTGATGTAGTTTTAAGGAATGTAGACATTCGTTGAGGATTGCATCAGGTACTAATAATGTTGCGCCATCACCGCCAAAAAAAAAGGGAATCTCAATTCCCGCCGCTCTCGCTATGTTTAGGCAGGCCACGATACTTCCCGTTGCAGCTAGATTCACCTCTTGCTGTTTGCCATCCCGCACCGCTATAGTTGACTTTTCCACATCTGTCACTACAATGTTCCAATGTCTGGGCACCTGACAAAAATGAAGCGGGTCTCCATAAATCTCCTCCAGCCTACCCTTATAGGTATGCAAGTCTGTGTAAAAGTAAGCTGCTCGATCCATCGTCATCAATCAAACTTACATACATCGCAGACATTAATTGAATCCTTGAGCAATAAAACGCACAGACTTAACATTGAGATTCCAATAAAATGTTTTCGAGAAGCTACTTTTACTTATTCTACATTCACATTCATGAAACATCTATTACTCACTATAGTGCTGGTTTTGTTCGCTTTCGCGAAAGCGAACTCCCAAATACTCATCAACGAACTGGATGTGGATACTCCCAGTTTTGATACTACAGAATTTATTGAGTTGCGCACCCCAACTCCTTTCCAATCACTGGACGGATATATCCTAGTCCTTTTTAACGGTTCAAGTTCAAATACCACGGGAAAGGGACGTAGTTATTATGTGGAAGACCTGGATGGTTTGGTGACCGATTTCAACGGGTTGATCGTCTTGGGAAATACAGATGTAATTCCTGCGGTAGATCGCGTTATGGGAACTGGCGACAGGACGGGAGTATTTCAAAATGGTGCAGACGGCGTTGCAATTTACTTAGGTGAGCCGGAAGACTTTCCTGAATTCACCTTTGCCAGAAATGATCAAACTCTAATCGATGCGCTGGTGTACGGCACCAACGATGCGGACGCTACGGAATTATTGAATTTACTAGGTGAAGCGACTCAGTATAATGAAGGAGCCGCCAACAATACGAACTCGCTTCAATTAAAAAGCGATGGTACCTATGAGACAAAGTTGCCAACGCCACATTCCCTTAATGATACAACGGAGCCTTCTTACATAGGACTAGATTTCTTCATTACGGCTACAGGCGATTTGAACGAAGGTGATTTTTTTAGCCTCACATTTTCCCTAACCAAACCTGCACCAGAAGATTTTAACCTGAACTTTACGCTTAGTAATACTACTTTTGATACCAATGATTTTACAGGTACCACCAGCATCTTTATTCCTGCGGGAGGCACATCACAGCAATTGGATTTTAACTTAATTAACGATGCAATTGACGAGGGAGATGAGTTTATTAAGGTCAGTCTAAGTAATAATTTACCAGTTGGTTATAAGAGGCTCAAAGACAACATTCGTTATGTTGTCATAGATGATGATTTCCGCGTCTCAAATTTTGGAACGCCTTTAAATCCGACATTTGGAATGGTGGCAAGCACCCAGCCAGAAGGCTATTACAAATCTTTGAATGGCCTTGCTTCACCACAATTGGAACAAGCCATCACAGCACTTATCGCTAAAACTGGAACAGTACGCCAGCACACCTATGCCGATATCGTAACTATTTTAAAGGATGCAGATGCGAGCCCACTAAATTCAAACAAGGTCTGGTTGCTCTATTCAGAAACTGAATTGCGCGATGTGGAGTATCAGGGAGAAACAAGCAGAACTCCAAACTGGAACCGTGAGCATGTATTTCCAAGAAACAGAGGTGGTTTTTTTGATATTAAAGCAGATGAAATCGCCGACGGAATCAACGTCTGGGTGGAGACAAGTGTGGATAGTTTACGCCATGGGAATAGCGACGCTCATCATTTACGTGCTACAAATTCTGGTGTAAATTCCTCCAGAGGTGATAAAAATTATGCTGCTACCACAACATCTACTCAATACAGTGGGCCCGATGGTTCTATGGGAAGTTGGCATGGTGATGTAGCTAGATCTGCTTTCTACATGCAATTGCGCTATAATGGGATTTCCGTTGTTAATGGTGATCCACTTCCTAGGATAGGTCAATTGGGCAATCTAGCAACGCTGCTTGACTGGCACCGTCAAGATCCTCCTGACGATTTTGAGATGAATAGGAATAACGTCATCTATCCCTGGCAATTCAATAGAAATCCATTTATTGACAATCCTGAGTTAGTCGAATTGATTTTTGGTAACCAAGTTGGCCAGCAATTCACTTTATCCACCAGATCTGAAGCTATCAATCAAATAAATGTATATCCAAATCCATCCAAAGACGTTCTCCACTTGAATAATATTCAAGAACAAACAGATGTGCGTGTTTATGATACTTTAGGCAGAGAAACCCTCAACACCTCTATTGATGGGAATACGGCAATCAACCATAACTTGTCCGCTGGAATATATCTATTGGTATTGAGCAATAAAACTGGACGTGTAACAAAGAAGATTATAGTGAATTGAGCTTCTACGTCTGTATTGTTATCAAAAAATCCCGTGGTATGGACCACGGGATTTTTAGTATTAAATAAAAACTGGAACAACTAGTCCCACTTTTTGCCGAAAAATTTAGATCTTCCCGAACCACCTTTTCCATCTTTGGGTTTGGAAGAACTATCCTCAGATTTTGTGCTGCGTCCTTTAAATCCACCAGATCTAGGAGCTGACGATGAATCATCACGATCTGATCTGCGGCCTTTGAAACCTCCTCCAGAATCACCATCTGACTTGCGGCCTTTATAACCACCGCCGCCAGAATCATTGCGTCTTCCTTTGAAACCACCGCTCCTGTCGCCTTTTTCTCTAGATTCAATCACTTTACCGTGGTGCTCATCAACGCGCAACTCACGTCCGTCGCGTTGCGTTCCATTCACTTTAAGCATTTGACTAGCTACTTCTTCTTTCACGTCCATGAATGAATGCGCTCCATCAAGAACAATACGTCCTATGTCGTCACCTGTTAATCCAGTAACGTCACAAACATATCCTAGCAACGCTCCTTTATTGATATTGTCTTTGCGACCAAGATTGATAAAGTAGGTTTTCATTCCTTCTTCCTTGCCACGATCGTTGGTGCGACCACGCTCACGTTTGCCGCCACGATCACCGCGGTCATCGTCACGCCCTTTTGAACGGTCATTCACATCTTTGATCGAATTGCGTTTGTAAATGCTATTGAATTCCTTAGTAAGCAGTCTACCTATCAAATCTTCTTTGGAAAGATCCTCAAATTGTTCCACCACGTTAGCCATCAATTCCTCACTGATCTTAGGATTCACTTCCTGCTTGATCAAATTTTCAGACCAGCGAGTAATGCGTTTTTCAGTAATTGCTTCTAGTGCTGGGACCTCTCCTGCCTCAAAACTGATTCCTAATTTGCTTGCAATAAATTTCAGTTTTCTTACGTCTCCCTTAGTAATCAGTGCAAGGGAAACACCTTTCTTACCCGCACGTGCTGTACGTCCAGAACGGTGTGCATAGAATTCAGGGTCATCTGGTAAAGCAAAGTGGATAACATGGGTAATATCATCTACATCAATACCACGTGCAGCAACATCTGTCGCGATCAACAACTTCAAATTCTTGTTGCGGAAACGCTTCATCGCGGCATCACGTTGTGCTTGTGACATATCACCATGCAAAGCCTCAGTGGCATAACCGTTGTTGTTCAACTCGTCTGCTACTTGCTGTGTATCACGCTTGGTACGACAAAATACCACACCGAACATGTCTGCATCATAATCTAGATAACGGCGCAGTGCCTCTATCTTGTCAGATGCTTTAAGTTGGACAGACTTGTGTTCAATATTTGTATTAACAATATTTTCTTGATTGATGCGCACCTCTTCCGGCTGCACCATGTAGGTATCTACAATACGCTTGATTTCACGTGCCATCGTAGCACTAAACAACCAGATCTTGCGTCCACCATCACTCTTGGAAAGGATGAAATCAATATCTTCCTTGAAGCCCATGTTGAGCATCTCGTCTGCCTCATCCAGTACCATGTACTTTAGGGAGTCAAGATTGACCTCTTTACGCTTCATCAGATCCATTAGGCGTCCAGGGGTGGCAACCACAATCTGGGCACCACGACGTATATCGCGTATCTGGTTCATGATATTGGCCCCACCAAAAACGGGTACAACATTTAGCTTGCCCATCTTTTGGGACATTTGCTCCATTTGCCCACAAATCTGTTGGGCAAGTTCACGTGTAGGCGCAAGAATCAATGCCTGCGTTTCACGTGAGTTTAAATCTATAAGATCCAATAAGGGTAAACCAAAAGCAGCAGTTTTTCCCGTACCGGTTTGCGCGAGACCTATAAAGTCTCCATCATGTTGCAATAAAAGGGGAATGGACTGTTGCTGAATCTCAGTGGGTGTTTCAAAACCCATTTCAGCGAGGCCGTCAAGTAACGGCTGTGAGAGCCCTAAGGCTTCAAAATTTTTCAAATAACGGTAATTTAATTATTTTGCAAAAGTACAATTAAATCTACCAATCTGCAACGCTTTAACTTTTTGAGAATCAGCGTTTAAAAATAGTTTGCGGGATTTTAATGAGTAATTTGATTTACTTCACAAATTCCACGAACTCATCAACCGCTTTACGCTTAGGAAGCTCTGTAGGCTGCTCGTTTACGGTACCCATATATAAGAATCCGTAAAATTGGTCACGCTCGCTGACGGTTATCGAATCAAAGTCTGCCATGTTTGCAAAATCTTTGGGAGAACTCCAATAACAGCCGTATCCTAAATCGTGGGCGACTAACCACATGTTTTGGACACTCATGG
This sequence comes from Flavobacteriales bacterium, assembly GCA_038258985.1. GTDB lineage: Bacteria > Bacteroidota > Bacteroidia > Flavobacteriales > Flavobacteriaceae > Nonlabens. The sequence continues at coordinate 507 of JBBSPH010000022.1, read as the reverse complement.
CAAAAGCAGCAGTTTCCTCCCACTCTGGAATACTTTCTTTAGCGTCGCGCTCCATAAATAGTAAGATGACAGCACTTGACTGCATCATTTTTTCTGCCAGTTTCCGAGATTTGATACTTTCTTGCTTGCCAGAATCCTTAACGAACTGCGCCGTCATAAAATCTCCCAGTTTCTGTAAACCATCTGCCTGCACCACTTTGTACTTCCATGGTTGCGTCTTTTTGTGTGTGGGTGCCCATCGTCCAGCCTCCAATATTTTCTCAAGATCCTGGCTTGCAATATCACCACCGGTATAATCTGATGGGAAAATAGACCTGCGTTGCTGTATTTTTTCTAGTAATGATTTCATCTGATAAATTTAGTGATGGGCTCGCTATTGCGAAAGCGGTACATCCTTAATTAATTACCAAAACCTAAAATAATCCTATTGCCTGCAGAGTGCTTTGCAGCTTCAAACGGTCGTAGCTTTAGTCTTTATTCAAAGCATAGCACTGCTTTACAAAAAAG
>JBBSPH010000021.1:0-17522 GCA_038258985.1 Flavobacteriales bacterium | reverse complement strand
GTATTTGCGCACCTCGTTAGGTGTGTATTTTTCCAGACCGGCCAGTAAACCAGCGGTGTCCAACAAGTCCAGATAATGCGATAACGTGGTCACGTTGCCAGCGTCCTGCAATTGTCCCTTGATCTTATTATAGGACAGGATCTGTCCCGTAAAATTACTGCCTATCTTGAATAACTTCTCTAGCAATGCCGGTTTGTCTACACGAGTAAGCATCAAAATATCTTTCTCAATACTGGTCTTGATAAAGGCAGACTGGATATATTTTTTCCAGCGTCGCCAATCTTCGCTGTAACTTGCCGCGCCTGGATAGCCACCGTAAAAGATGTATTCCTGCAAAGAAAAACCATTGAGTTCCTGCATCTCACTATAACTCCAATGCGGTACATAAATCGTCTCAAACCTCCCTGTTAGTGACTCCGTCAGTCCTTGTTGCAACATTAATCTGGACGATCCCAATAAGACGACCTTGAGCTCGATGCCGCTTGCCGTGTCTGCATCCCATTCCCGTTTTACCTGCTCTGACCAGTTGTTGATTTTTTGGATCTCGTCAAGAATCAGCACCGCACTTTTTGCACCTTGCGTGGTGATCAATAGCCTCGCGGTTTGCCATTGCTGCAAGATCCATTCCTTGGAATCTGGATCGATGGCATCTGCTGATTCTATATGTACAGGTTGTGATGTTTGTTTTGCGAGCTGTCTTGCAGCCGTTGTTTTTCCGGTCTGGCGTGGACCATAAAGCACTTGTATGTGACCTCGCGATTCATTTTCAATGCGTTTAAATACTTCTTTGAAAGCGTGTCTTGTTAGCACAATAACAGTTGTTTACAATACAAATATAATCATTCATTGAGAATTTTGTAGAGAAACCTTGAGAATTTTGTAAGGGTCTATTGAGAATTTTGTAAAGCTTTTATAGATTGTTCGCTTTCGCACTTCAACAACGCTCAGCATGAAATTCTTAGTCGCTAAGCTCCTCGAAAGCGAACTACTAAATAACTTACCCTTTTTTAACCTTTAACCGATTTCACAAAGCTAAGAACCGTCGCTGGAATGTCTGCCGAGGCAGAAATTTGCCGAATAAACTCGCTCCCGATAATCGCTCCATCCACGTAATTGCAAGCATCTTGAAAATTCTGCGCGTTTTTAATATTGAAACCCGTCAAGACAGGAGTTTTTAAATCCATGTCGCGCAGTTTGCCCAGATAATCTGCCGCGGCAGAGAAATCTGCTTTGGAACCAGTTGTGCTGGCGCTGCTCACGGCATAGATAAAACCTGTAGAGTTAGTATCAATTTCTCTAATGCGCTTATCTGAAGTTTGTGGTGTGACTAGAAATACGTTTGATATATGGTGCTTTTCAAAGGTTTCTTTGAACTCGGTTTCATAGATAAACATGGGTAAATCTGGCACTATAAGTCCATCAACACCAACTCCCGCACATCGAGCGCAAAATTTATCTAGTCCAAATTGCATCACAGGATTGAGGTAACCCATAAGCAGAATCGGAATCTTGAAGTCAGGATTCTCAATTCTAAATTGTTCCAATTGAGTAAACAGTTTTTCAATGGACATTCCATTTTCCAAAGCAATTTTGCTACTCTCCTGAATCGTAGGACCATCTGCCAACGGATCACTAAACGGAATTCCGATTTCTACAAGATCAACATTTGCTTCTCCCAAAGATTTGAGAATAACTGTCGTGTCTTCTAATTTAGGATACCCAGCGGTAAAAAATATGTTGAGCAGGTTTTTAGGCTTGCTGTGGAAAAGTTGAGTTAGTTTGTTTTGGATTGGCATTTTACTTCTTTAATTTTTTGATAATCAATGAGCTGATTATTAGTAATGTTATTGTTGGAGCGTAAAAGTATATTCCTAAATCTTTAATGTCACGGTGGCTTATTCCTTTCATCTGCGGATTAAAAACGTAATGTTCGATTATAAAAAACAAAGCTATCAGGCTTACGAAAATGATTAAGCCAATTATAATCAATCTTAGTGCGTTGAAAATGCCTATCATCAAAGATGCAATTCCCGCATATACGTATCCATATCCTTATCGCCACGACCAGAAAGGTTGATTACCACACGATCTGTTGGTTTTAAGTCTAAGTCTTTCAACACTGAAAATGCATGAGCCGTTTCTAATGCTGGGATAATACCTTCTAGGCGGCTGCATTCCACGGCAGCGGTTAATGCATCTGCATCTGTTACCGCCATGTAATGCGCACGGTCAGAAACTTTTAACCAAGCATGTGCTGGCCCAATTCCAGGATAATCAAGCCCAGCACTAATGCTGTGTGGTTCCACTACTTGGCCATCTTTATCTTGCATCATTATGGAACGACTCGCGTGCAAAACGCCTGGAGTTCCCAGGGTCAATGTTGCTGCAGTTTTGTCCGTATGGATTCCTAAACCTGCAGCTTCAACGCCAATTAATTTTACACTGGGGTCATCTAAAAAATGATAAAATGCGCCCATTGCGTTCGATCCACCACCTACGCAGGCGATAACATAATCAGGTAAGCCTTGCATTTGTTCCTTAATTTCCTTAGAAATAATGGACTGGTAACGCGCCACCATGTCAGGATAAGGGTGCGGCCCAACGACAGATCCTATAATATAATGTGTGTCTTCCGGATTGTTGATCCAGTCACGCATCGCTTCATTAGTAGCATCTTTCAACGTTTTTGAACCGCTCATTGCTGGTCTTACTTCGGCACCTAGCATTTTCATACGGGCTACGTTAGGCGCTTGACGCTCGATATCTTTCTCGCCCATATAGACGATACACTTTAAGCCTTTCAAGGCGCAAACCGTTGCTGTGGCAACACCATGCTGACCTGCTCCAGTTTCTGCAATGATTCTTTTCTTGCCAAGTTTTTCAGCAAGAAGAATCTGGCCAACCGTATTGTTTACTTTGTGTGCGCCTGTGTGACACAAATCTTCGCGTTTCAACCAAATTTCTGCGCCGTATTTTGCCGATAAGCGCTTTGCATGAAACAAAGGCGTAGGTCTGCCCACATAATCCTTGAGCAGCTGATGGAACTCGGTTTGAAATTCCTCGCTTTTTTCTATTTTTAGGTAGTTTTCTTGTAATTCCTCAATGTTTGGATAGAGCAATTCTGGTATGAATGCACCACCAAATTCGCCGTAAAACCCTTTCTCATTAACGTGATAACTCATGCTCGTATTTGTTTAATGAATGTTGTCAACTCTTCAATATTCTTCAATCCTGGTGATTTTTCAAACCTGGAATTTAGGTCGATGCCTAGTAATTGGTCGTGTTTTAAACTCTTTATCGATGTGGCATCTTTGGGACCCAAACCGCCGCTCAAAAGAAATGGTACATTGCCTTTATAAGCGTCTAATGTGCTCCAATCGAACTGTTCTCCAGAACCACCGTAATCTTTGGTCGCAGTATCAAACAGAAAAAAGAACTTGCCAGGATATTCAGCTGCCAATTCTTGCCAGGCAGTCAGATTTGAAAAATCAAATTCTGGTGTGATCTGGATCGCCTTAAATACCTTGAGGTCTAATTCTAATATCGCTTTCGCGAAAGCGGAATCCTCATCCCCATGTAACTGCACAACATCTAATTGCAACGGAATGATATCCTGCAAGATTTCTTCAAAGGTCGCATTGACATAAACGCCAACCGTTCCTTTGTTCATTGTGAGTTGCTCGATCTTTTTAGATTGCCCAGCATCTACAAACCGCTTACTTTTAGGGTATTTGATGATGCCCATAAAATCGATGTCGAGTTGCTGTAGCGCCTCGATATTTGCCAGATCCCGCATTCCACAAACCTTGATGATCATACCTGAATCGCTTTTATAAATGCAGCACAACTCGCGCCGGGATCATTTGTTTTCATGAAATTCTCGCCTATCAAGAATCCAGTATAACCTGTTTTTTGTAGCTCTTTTACCGTTGCAGGATCAGAAATTCCGCTTTCCGAAATTGCCAAAACGCCTTCAGGAAAATGTAGCAATAATTCTTTGCTTATCTGAATGTCTGTCTTGAAACGCTTCAAATCGCGGTTGTTTACACCGATGACGTATTTAGAACTGTCTAATAACTCCGTCACATTTTTGACACGGTTTAACTCTTCCAGATCGTGGACTTCAAAAAGAATCTCTAGGTCTAAATTGAGTGCCTCAACCGCCATTGTTTTCAATTCTTCATCGTTCAAACAGGCTGCTATCAATAGAACAGCATCTGCACCATAGGCTTTAGCCTCGTGAATCTGATACAAATCCACCATAAAATCTTTGCGTAGGATCGGGATATTAATATAGCTGCGAGCGTCCAATAAATCCTGTAGTGTTCCTCCAAAAAATGGTTCGTCCGTGAGGCAACTAATCGCGCTTACTCCAGCCAATTCGTAACCTTTCACAACTTGTTCTAAACTCGCTGGACATTCAAAAGAACCTTTGGAAGGACTTTGACGTTTATGTTCTGCAATAATACCGCTACCGTTCTTGATTGCATCATGAAATGAAATCGTCTCGCGGGAATATCCAGGCATCGCTCTCAATTCAGAAAGGGAAATGTGTTCTTTCCTGACCTTGAGATCTGCAGAGGTTCTATCTGTTATTTTCTTAAGTATGTCTTCCAAAACGGTATTCAGTATTTAGTACAAAGTATTAAGACTTCAGGTTCCTAAGTGTGGACTTAAGTCCACCCTTAGGAAGATGAACATGTTGTTATTGTAGGCTCAACAGTTTTTCAAAGCATTCCAGCGCTTTACCAGATTCTAGTGATTCTTTTGCTTTTCCGACAGCTTCTATCAATGAAACTTCCTGGGCAACGGCGATTGCTGTTGCAGTGTTAGCAATAACTACAGACTTCTGCGCCTCAGTCGCTTTGTTCTCCAAAACGTTTCTAAAAATAGTGGCTGCTTCTTCCAGACTTTCTCCACCTAAGATTTGTTCTAAGGTTAATTTTGGTAAATTAAAATCACTCGGTTTTAGATCGGTCACTCCCGCATTTCCTGCTATTCTAGTTTTTCCAGTCAAACTTACCTCGTCATATCCATCGTGCGCATGAAGGATTGCGTATCGCTTTCCTTCTTCGTTTTGAAAAAGGTATTCGTAATTACGAGCCAATTGTAAATTGAAAACGCCAACACTTTGCAATTTGGGTCGTGCTGGATTTACCAATGGACCTAACATATTAAAAAAGGTTTTAATCCCAAGAGCGCCTCTTATGGGCGCAACAGCTTTCATTGCTGGATGAAATAGGGGAGCGTGCAGGAAACAAATATTGGCCTGATCAATCTGTTTTTCCAAGGTTTCAAAATCATTGGTAAATTTAAATCCCATGGATTCCATCACATTGCTGGAACCGCTTACAGAACTGACTCCATAATTACCGTGTTTAGCAACTTTGACTCCAGCGCCAGCAGTTACAAAACTTGCGAGCGTACTGATGTTGAAGGTGTTTTTTCCATCGCCGCCAGTACCACATAAATCAATTGGATTGTATTTGTCGAGGTCAATCAATAACGCTTGTTCCAACATCGCGTCTCTAAAACCAGCCAACTCATCCACAGTAACGCTTCGCATTCCGTAAACAGTGAGAAATGCAGCAATTTGTGCATCGTTCACCTCGCCAGCTGTTATAGCAGTAAGTATGTCGTAAGAACGCTTTCGCGAAAGCGTTTTATGTTCAAATAACTCGTTTAGTATTTCTTTCATTTATAGCGTTGCTAAAAAGTTTTTAAGCATCGTTTTTCCCTGTGGTGTCATCACACTTTCTGGGTGGAATTGAACTCCGTAAATAGGCAGTTCTTTGTGTTTCAAGGCCATGATCTGGCCATTCTCATCACGAGCTGTGATCTCCAGAACTTCTGGAAAATCAGATTCTTGTGCATTCCAGGAATGGTACCTACCTGCTTCAAACTTGTGATCCACGCCATAGAAAAATGGACTATCGTTGTGTTCCATAACCGTTGCGATACCGTGGTATACTTTTTCAAGATTCACGATGCTTCCTCCAAAAGCCTCTGTGATCGCTTGGTGTCCCAGACAAATCCCCAATAACGGAACCTTGTTTTTTGCAGCATCAATGATTTGCATGAGGTTCCCAGCTTCCTTGGGAATTCCTGGACCCGGTGAAAGTACGATGGCATCATAGCTCAAAGTTTCCGCTGGTTCGATCTTATCGTTTCTCACCACGGTGACTATAGCGTCAAGATCTTCCAAGTAATGGACGAGGTTGTAGGTGAAGGAGTCGTAATTGTCGATCACCAGGATGTTGGGCGACTTTTTCATGCCTTGTTTGCTTGTTGAATCGCCTTTCTTAAGGCGTTAGTTTTATTGAATACTTCTTGGTTTTCGTTTTCTAGATTACTCTCTACCACCACTCCAGCCCCAGCTCTAAACTGCATCGTATTGTTGCTGGAAAGTATGGTTCTGATAATAATAGCGTGGTTAAAACTGCCGTCAAAGCCTAGATAACCTATGGCGCCGCCATAAAATTGCCGCGCGCTTTTTTCATATTGATCGATCAATTGCATCGCCCTAAATTTAGGTGCACCGCTCAGTGTTCCTGCTGGGAAAGTGTCTCCTATCAACGGTATACGATCCTTCTCTTCAATCGTTCCAGTAACAGTGCTCACCATATGAATTACATGCGAATAAAAATGGATATTTTGATAGTCGGTAACTTCAACCTCACGCGCGTGACGGCTTAGGTCATTCCGCGCAAGATCAACCAGCATCACATGTTCTGCAGTTTCTTTAGGATCTTTTTTGAGTTCGTTTGCCGCGGCGAGATCTGCGGCATCGTTCCCTGTTCTTTTATAGGTCCCAGCGATAGGCTGTATACTGGCCTTATCGTTTCGTATCAACAACTGCGCCTCCGGCGAGCTACCAAAAATCCTGAAATTTCCATAATCAAAATAGAATAGATAGGGACTTGGGTTAATAGCTCGCAACTGGCGATAGACATTGAAGTCATCACCCTTATACTTTTGGGAGAACTTTCTGGAAAGAACGATTTGGAACACATCGCCACGTTTGCAATGTTCTTTTCCCTTTTCTACAAGATGTTTGAAATCCTCATCAGTCATTTCTGATTCTTCTGGACCATTAGTAGCGAAATCGTATTTAGCGATATCCCGATGTTGAATAATGTTTATCAGATTTTCCAACTTTGGTGCAGCATTCTCGTATACATGGTCAAAAACGTATAGCTGATTGTGGTAATGATCAAACACCAATACATTTTGAAACACTTGATAATGAACCAGCGGTATGGATTCTGAATCCACGACCTTATCGCTATTGAATTCTATATTTTCAAACAATTGGACGGCATCGTAAGTCAAGTAACCAAATAGCCCATTTGTAGGAAATGGAAATTCAGACGTTCCAGAATCAAATCGGTTTTTGAAATCTTCCAAGCCTTTGACTAAATTATAGTCGGTAGAAAAATTAGACTCTTCGATCTTGCCATCTGGAGTTGTAATTGAAATTCCTGCATAATCGATCTCAAAAGTCGAGACTGGATTGCAGCAAATAAAAGAGTAACTATTGCTACGTTGTCCGTATTCATTGCTTTCCAGCAATATGCTGCCTGGATATTTGTCACGCAATCGCATATAAATTCCCACAGGCGTCATTGTGTCTGCCAGGATCATTTTGTGCGCAGTGCTCGGTTTGTACTTTGTCATAATTCAAATTTTCATGGAAACAAAAAAAGTCTGCCGTTAAGCAGACCTTGTATAGTTATTCATACGGGCGACTTCACGGCTTTTGAGCTATGTTTGTCCACCACCAAGTATGATTTGAATTTTCCATTGAAGTGTAAAGGTAGTTACGCTTTCGCGAAAGCGCAAATTTTTCTAACTTCATTTTAATATCCATCATCGTGCACACCAGCGACCGCTCTACCAGATGGGTCATTCATGTTTTTGAATGCAGCATCCCATTCCAAAGCGATAGGTGTAGAGCAGGCCACAGATTTAACCGAAGGCACACAACTAGCCGCGGCATCGCTAGGGAAATGCTCGTTAAAAATACTTCGGTAGTAATATTCCTCCTTGCTTTGTGGTGGGTTGATCTTGAATTTGAAAGGTGCTGCTTTCATCATCTCGTCGGTTACTAATCCGTTCACCGTTTCCTTCAAGGTATCGATCCAACTATAACCTACGCCATCGCTAAATTGTTCTTTCTGTCTCCAGGCAACGCTTTTAGGTAGGTAATCCTCAAATGCCTCGCGTAAAATATGCTTCTCCATCTTTCCCCTTCCGCACATTTTATCTTGCGGATTCAATCGCATCGCTACGTCCATAAATTCCTTATCCAAAAATGGAACTCGTCCCTCAATTCCCCAAGCGGCTAATGATTTGTTGGCTCTTAGGTTGTCGTATAAATGTAAAGTATCCAGTTTACGTACCGTTTCTTTATGGAATTCCTCAGCGTTTGGCGCCTTATGGAAATAGAGATAACCGCCGAAGATCTCGTCGCTTCCTTCTCCAGAAAGAACCATTTTGATCCCCATAGACTTGATCACGCGAGCAAGCAAATACATAGGCGTAGAAGCACGAATCGTTGTCACATCATAGGTTTCCAAATAATAAACGACATCTTTAATCGCATCCAATCCTTCTTGGATCGTAAAGTTCACGCTGTGATGAACGGTGCCTATATGATCTGCCACAACTTGCGCAGCAGCGAGATCAGGACTACCTTCTAGTCCAATGGCAAAGGAGTGTAGTTGTGGCCACCAAGCATCTGCATAACCTCCAGATTCTATTCTTCTAGCGGCATATTTCTTTGCAACTGCGCTAACAATTGAACTGTCCAATCCACCAGAAAGCAAAACGCCATAAGGAACATCACTCATTAAATGTCTGTGAACACTATCTTCCATTGCTTTGCGTAATTCTTTCACACTGCTGGTATTGTCTTTTACGGCATCAAAATCTTTCCACTCACGATCGTACCATTTGGTAAATTTCTTGTCTGGACTGTAGTAATAATGTCCTGGTGGGAAAGGAGCGATGGCGTTGCAGGTTCCTTCCAGTGCTTTTAATTCGCTCGCCACATAAAACTGGCCAGTCTCGTCAGTTCCATTATACAAAGGAATGATTCCCTGGTGATCGCGAGCGCAAAGGAAAACGTCTTTCTCGCTGTCATACAATGCAAATGCATACATTCCAACAAGATCATCTAGAAAATCAACACCTTTATCTTGATATAAAGCAAGAATGACCTCGCAGTCAGACTTGGTTTTAAATTGATAGCTGCTGTATCTCTCCCGAATTTTCTGGTGGTTATAGATCTCGCCATTGACCGCCAAAACGATCTTGCCGTCTGGACTGTATAATGGTTGGCCACCAGATTGTGGGTCAACGATGGTCAAGCGCTCGTGAGCGAGAATGGCTTTTTCACCGCAATAGATTCCAGACCAGTCTGGCCCACGGTGCCTTAGTTTTTTAGACAATTCCAGAACTTCTTGTCGCTGGTCTGCGCTATCTTTTTTTAAATCGAATACTCCTACAATTCCGCACATAATGGTTGGGTTTTAAATGAGAAAAGGCCTACTGTGAAGTAGGCCTTTTTAATTTTTTCAAATAACAGGAACTACCTCACGTGAGTGATGGATTATTATTGTTCTCGTTATTATTGATTTTGTTCATGATAGGGTAAATGTATAGAAGTTTGGTATAGAATCCAAATACATCCTGAAAATTAATGGCTTACGCCTGCCTTGATAACATCAGGCATCTTGGCCGCAAACTTTCTCCATCTAGGAACAGATACGTTTTGAATGTAACCATTGCTCGGGTTATTTTCTGCATAATCTTGGTGGTAATCCTCTGCTATATAAAATTTGGCAAAGGGTTTAACCTCGGCAGCTACCTTCAAACCTTCTTTCTCTAGCGACGCGATCTTTTCATCAATAATTTTCTTTTGGGCATCGTTTTGATAAAATATAATACTTCTGTATGATTCACCACGGTCAGGACCTTGACCCATTACTTGCTCGACATTTTGGGAAGCGAAATAAACATCGACTAGCGTCTTGAACGAGACAACTTCGGGATTATAAATAATCTCATTTGCCTCTGCATGGTCTGCGTGATCTTTGTACGTAGGATTGGTTGAGTTGCCGCCGCTATAACCGCTAATGGCTTCATCCACACCTTTCACGCTCTCAAAAATTTCTTCAACGCACCAAAAACAACCACTGGCGAAATAAGCTTTTTCCATTCCTTCAGAGGTCGGTGGAACCTCCATAGGTTCATTCATCACTACCGTTTCAGTGGAGTTGTTTTCTTCTTTAGGCGTTTCGTTGCAGCTATTGGCAACGATTAGCAATAACAGTATACTTAAAAATTTCATGATCTTTCTTTTGAGGTAAATGTAAAAGGAGTGCCGGCGCGTTCTATTAAAACCTAGTTAAAAGAAAAACCCGTTCCAGCAAGCCGAAACGGGTTTGTTATTATATAAAAAACCTATTACAGCTTATTAAAAGTTTTACTCATTTTTTCTGCTTGTTCATGCGCTAGTGCGGCATCGACTAGAATGCGTCCAGAGTGCTCGTCCGTAATTACTTTCTTACGACTTGCGATCTCTACCTGAACCTGTGGCGGGATCGTAAAGTAAGAGCCACCAGATGCGCCTCTTTCTATCGGCACAACGGCCAGGCCATTCTTTACACTGCGTCTGATCTTAGTATAAGCTTTCATCAAACGAGGTTCCAATGAATCTGCGTGATCATTGGACATTTTGATAAGAGCTTGCTCTTCCTTCTCCGTTTCCTTCAAGATCTCTGCCAGCTCATCTTTTTTGTGCTTCAAATGCTCAGCACGATGACCTATGCGCTCTTTGCTTTCGGTAATCACATCGTTCTGTTGTTCGATTTGCGCTCTAAATTCGCGTATGTTTTTCTCAGCAAGTTCTATCTCTAGCTCCTGGAATTCTACTTCCTTAGAAAGAGAGTTGAATTCACGATTGTTACGAACATTTTTCTGTTGCTCAGAATATTTTTTTATCAAGGTTTTTGCCTCCTCAATCAAGTTCTTTTTGCCCTTGATCTGCTCATTGAGTTCCTCAAGGTGCGTGTCAAGTTTAGCAAGGCGGGTGTTCAATCCTTCCACTTCATCTTCAAGATCCTGCACTTCCAGTGGCAATTCACCACGTACATTGCGTATCTCGTCTATCCTAGAATCAATCAGTTGTAGATCGTAAAGCTCTCTTAACTTGTCTTCTACAGTTGCCTCGGTCTTTTTAGCCATCTGCTATATATAATTTACAGGGTTTGTTTGCGTCTGTGCGCAAAGGATTGCAAAATTACTAAATTTTTCACTAAGATATTCGTGTAAAAGGTTTTTTGTAAACTGTTCACTTTCATAATGTCCCACATCGCACAGTAAGATTTCCTCGCCTTGAAAAAAATCATGGTATTTAAGGTCTGCCGTAATGTAGGCATCTGCTCCAGCGGCGCGTGCATTTTGTATGGCAAACGCACCGGAACCACCTAGAACCGCGACTTTGTGGATTTTTCGCTTTCGCGAAAGCGAACTTCTTACAACTCCCGTTTTAAACGTCGACTTGATGAACTGGAGAAATTCATCGCTAGATAAGGCTGTTGACAGGTCGCCGATGGCTCCCATACCTATATGTTGATAGTCATTTTCTAGGGTAGAAAGTTCGTAAGCAATTTCCTCATAGGGATGATTTGTGTGCAGCGCTTGTAGAATCTGCGACTCCAGATGTGGTAAATAGGTCATTTCTAACACTGTTTCTGGTAATGTCGACCGCACACCCGGTTTGCCAGTATAGGGTTTACTGTCTGTATTGCCTTTAAATGTTCCCGTTCCTTGCCCGGTAAAACTACATTCTGAATAGTTACCCAAATGACCAGCACCAGCTTTAAATAAAGCATCTTGAAGCGCCTGCAAATCTGTTTCCAATACATGGATGCTTATTTTTTTAATCAAATTTTTCTCAGGAATTAAGGTGGTTACATTTTGCAATCCCAGTTCTTGCGCCATCCGGTAACTCACGCCACCTTTTGCCATGTCCAGTGCGGTGTGAGTTGCATAAATGGCTACATCGTTTTTGATGGCTTTAACGACGGTGCGGCGCACGTAATCGCTTTGCCGTAAATGCTTCAAGCCCGAGAAAATAATGGGATGAAAACTAACGATAAGGTTACATTTTTTTGCAATAGCCTCGTCCACAACGCTCTCCAGACAATCCAAGGTAACAAGCACACCGGTCACCGCCGCTGTATTATCACCTACCAGGAGGCCGACGTTGTCAAAATCCTGAGCGTAATGCAATGGAGCCAATTGCTCGATATAATCGGTAACTTCTTTTATTTTCATGGGCTGTCGTAAAAAAGTAAAGATAAAATTTACCCTACTTTTGGAGCTATGCAAGGCTTGCGAATTTTACTCTACCCGTTTTCTATCCTATATGATGGGATCACAGGATTGCGCAATATAGGTTTTGATAAAGGCTGGCTCAAGGAAACCAGATTTAAAACCCGCATTATCGCAGTGGGAAACCTTAGTACTGGTGGCACAGGAAAGACTCCAATGATTGAGTATCTCATACGTCAACATACTGACAAAAAAGTGGCGGTACTAAGTCGTGGTTATGGACGTAAAACCAAAGGCTACCTTGAAGCTTCATCTACTAGCCTATCGATGGAAGTAGGTGATGAACCTTTACAATTCAAACTGAAATATCCAGATGCTATCGTGGCCGTATGTGAAAAACGTATTGATGGTGTTGAGCAACTTATTGAACAACACTCTCCAGAACTAATTTTGCTGGATGACGCATACCAGCACCGATATGTCAAAGCGAGTGAATACATTTTATTGACCAGTTATGATAAACTCTATTTTAGAGATTATTTGCTGCCAGCCGGAGACTTGCGTGAGTCTAGAACGGGTGCAGATCGTGCCGATAGCATTATTGTAACCAAATGTCCTTCAAATCTGAGTCCAGCAGAAATGCAATCTATAAAATCGCGCATCAACCCAAAACAGCACCAACAAGTATACTTTGCAACGATCTCTTACGCTGAAGAGGCATCTGGAATGGATACTAAAATCTTATTGAGTAGTCTAAATGGAAAAAACGTTGCCGTGATTACAGGAATAGCTAAGCCTAAATTTTTTATTGATCACCTTAAATCAAATATGATGGTTGAACATATGAAATTTCCAGACCATCATCATTTTTCTGATAAGGAAATAGAGTCATTCCGGAAGCATGAAGTTATACTAACAACCGAGAAAGATTTTGTGCGCTTGAGGGAATACGGTATGAAGAATCTTTTTTATGTTCCTATTGAAATGAAGTTTCTAGGAACTGCCTTCAATTCTTAATAAATCTGATAGTTGGTAAAGGCTTTCTGTATTTTCTCAAAGAATTCGTTCATTTTGAATGGTTTGGGGATGATATCATCAAACCCAATCTCATAAAATTCCTTCTCAGACTCATCCAACGTTACTGCAGTTAGTGCTATTATAGGTAGTTCCCTATCAAATTTACGTACTTCGCGGGTACACTGCTTGCCATCCATGCCTGGCATATGGATATCCATGAGCACGAGATCATATTGGTTTTCCTTGATCTTACCTAGCGCCTCAATCCCGTTGTTCGCAATGTCACAATCAAAGTTTTTGCCTTCCAGTATTTTTCTGGTGATCATTTGGTTGATTTTGTTGTCTTCAACGATAAGAATCCTTTTTGAAACGAGGTCTTTAGGTGTAGCTTGCTTAAGTGCGATTACATCCTTGTTTTTATGCTCACCGTGAGTGTTGTCCTCTTCATCCTTGTTCGATAGTGATTCTGGTGATTTAGAGGACGATTTTTCCTTAGAGGTCTCTGAAATATCTTTATTTCTATCGTCAACAGTCTCCGACGCGCTTTCTGAGATTACAGGTGATTTAGGGTAGTTTGGTCTTGAGTATTCTGGATATTCATTGAATTCAGAATATTGATCATGACCTTTAGTAGAGTTCTCTTCGTAAAATTTATTTGTATCCGGTAGTTCAAACCACAGGTCAAAAGAGAATATACTTCCTCTTCCCAATTTACTATCAAGCTCAATAGAGCTACCCATCAATTCCACCAAATTTTTCACGATCGCCAACCCTAGCCCTGTGCCACCATATTCTCTAGTGGTGCTTGTTCCTTCTTGGGTGAAATTGTTGAATATATCCTGCTGCTTTTCTTCTGAGATACCTTTACCATTATCCTCAATCTCTAGGTGGAGTAAAATCTTATCATCAATTTGCTTGATCTGGCTAACTCTTATCCAAATGTTTCCATTTTTGGTAAACTTAATAGCGTTACCTATCAGATTGATCAGAATCTGTGAGATTTTTACGGGATCTCCCATAATTCGCGCCGGGATACGTTGGTCAAATTCAAGATTGAGATTGTTCAATTGATCTTTCGCTTGATTGCCCAGAGAGACTGTAATGTCTTCAACTCTTTTCTTTAGATCAAATGGAATTTGTTCTAACTCTACTTTGTTTGCTTCCAGTTTATTAAAGTCAAGAATATTGTCAATCAAAGAAAGTAAGTATTCACCGGAGGATTGTAGCGTTTCTAAGTGATCCCGTTGATCCTGTCTCGGCTCTGTCTCGAGCAATAAGTGCGTTAACCCAGTAACGGCATACATTGGTGTACGCAATTCGTGAGTGATGGTCGATAAGAAGTCTGCCTTGATTTTTGCAGCATCTTGCGCACGATCACGTTCATCAATTAATGCAGAGTTTTTTCCCTCCAAAGCTATATTGCTGCGAGCACGCAGCTTATTGTTTTTGAATAACGACATGGTGAGAAGCGCTAGAAGGGTAAGCATCACATAAACTAGGATCATGTACATATCCCTTCCCTTGATTTTTTGCTGCATTTCTAGGTTTTCGGCCTGTAAAATTCCGTTGTTCTTTATGAGGGTTTCAACAGTATCAGGAGCAGCAGCTGTAGTTCCTAAAGAATTGTTGTTGCGGGTAACTTTATCTCTAATCGTATTGTAGCGATTCAGGTATTCCCAAGCAATTTTATAGTCACCTTCCGCACTTGCTATTTGTGACTTGAGTTTATAAGACAATAGCTCTATACCAGTAAAGCCAAAATTGGTAGAAGTCGCAATAGCCTCATCTGTTGTCAGATCCGCCTTTTCTAGGTCTTCATTTTCAAAATACGCCTCCGCTAGATCCACGGTGGCCTTGGATTCGAAATAATAAAGTTTCTCCTCTCTTAGTTTTGGAATCACTTTCTGATAGATAGCGATAGCTTCAGTCAAATTTTTAGTCCTTAAATAAAGTGCGGCACGCATATAATCCACTTGAGTGGATGCACTTTTATCATCAGAGTCGGCTATGAGGATACCTGCAGATTTCAAAGTTTCATCTGCATTTACATATTCCGCATGTTTAAGGTAGACATCTGCTTTTACTAGTAAAAGATCTATGTAAGGTTCGGTATTTTTAGGTATAACTTTTTCTAGCCGAACAATAACTTTGTTCGCCTGCTCCAATTGGCCAGTGAACGAAAAGAATTTAGTTTGTACGATTTGGGTTCTTGCAAAAATGGCAGAGTCCGTAGCGATTTCCTTTGCGCTATTCAAGGTTTTCTGTGCCTCGTCGTACTGATTACGTTGCAAAGCGAGGTTGGCACGTTCCAATAGAGCATCTACCGCGATCTGCTGGCTTTCTGCTGAAAGTGAGCGATCGGGTTGTTGTGCCATTCCAAAATTCCCCAATAAGAGAACGGCAATCCCTAAAAATAAACCTCTTAACACAATTAATTTTGAATAACAAATATAGAATCTACTATCCAACAACTAGAAATTGCCTTGGTTTTACTTCCATTTTCCACCTTTGGTCGATAAAAGTGAAGGTTTGTTAACTTTTGTTTAAGGAATCTAGCTTCAAAACCATGTCAATCAATCGATTTGAGTATCCACTCTCATTATCGTACCACCCTATTATTTTTACTAGTTTACCAATTACAGATGTCATTTCACTGTCATAGATGCAGGAAAAAGGACTGCCTGATATATCGATAGAAACGAGCGGTATATCGGTATAACTAAAGGTAGTTGGGTTTGCTTTCGCGAAAGCGAGAAACGCCTCATTCACCTGCTCTACCGTGATTTCTTTTTTGACATTGATGGTCATATCTGTCAAGCTACCGTTTGGGACGGGAACCCGAATGCCGCAACCGCCTATAACATCACTCAAGTGAGGAAAGATTTTAGTCAATGCTTTGGCCGCGCCAGTGGTGGTAGGTACAATCGATTGGCCCGCTGCCCGAGCCCTACGTAAATCCTTGTGTGGCTGGTCGTGTAGACTTTGGTCACTTGTATAGCTATGGACGGTAGTAATATAGGCCTGTTCAATACCGCAGAGTTCGTCTAGTACCTTGATCATGGGCGCTGCGTTGTTCGTGGTGCAACTGGCATTAGATACAATCAAGTCTTCCTTGCTTAGAATATGATCATTTACACCTAGAACAACAGTTTTGATAGAATCATCTACAGAAGGAGCACTCAAAATAACCTTCTGGGCACCTGCGGCGATATGTTTTTCCAGATCTGTTCTAGATTTAAACTTTCCAGTAGCCTCAATGACAATATCAACTCCCGTCCAGTCTAATTTTTCTAGGGAGTCTTGTCTAGTATACTTGATCTTATGTTCGTCGATGATCAAGAAATCAACAGCATACGAAATCTCGTTTTTTAAAACGCCGTGGATACTGTCGTACTTCAATAAATGCGACATGATATCTACCTCAGCAAGATCATTGATGGCAACAACTTCAATATCGGGATTTAAAAGTGATGTCCTTAGAAACGTCCGCCCTATACGCCCAAATCCATTGATGCCTACTCTAATCATAGTCTACTGCTGTGGAATTAATCCCGCTGAAAGATGGGATTTTATAAAATATGCTTGTGAGCCTTGTAGGAGCTGCGTACCAAGGCACCACTCTCCACATGACGAAATCCCAAATCAAGCCCTATAGTTTCATACTTCTTGAATTGCTCTGGTGTGATGAATTCCTTGACGGGCAAGTGTTTTTTTGAAGGCTGTAAATATTGGCCAATAGTAACGACATCTACATTATTCTCCCGCAGATCCTGCATAGTTTGGATAACTTCATTTTCCATCTCTCCCAATCCTAGCATTATTCCCGATTTAGTACGGTTGATGCCTTCTTGCTTTAAATAGCGCAAAACTTCAAGACTTCGTTCATATTTTGCTTGGATACGCACTTCGCGGGTCAAACGCTTGACGGTTTCCATATTATGTGACACAACCTCTGGATTTGCTTGAACGATCCTGTCAATATTACGCTCGACACCTTGAAAATCAGGAATAAGTGTTTCTAGTGTAGTTTCTGGATTCATTCGGCGCACAGCGGCTACTGTTTCCTTCCAAATAATGCTGCCCATGTCTTTTAAATCATCACGGTCAACGCTAGTGAGGACGGCATGCTTGATGCCCATCAACTTAATGCTACGAGCTACCTT